>CAZCXB010000006.1:0-27215 GCA_964502485.1 uncultured Muribaculaceae bacterium
TAGTTACTCTCGGTATAGAGAAGGATGACTACTCGGAGAAGAGAAAGAAGATTCTTATAGACTATCGCAAAAAGGCAGATATAAAGGGTTTCCGTAAAGGGATGGCCCCAATGAGCTTTATTGAGAAGATGCACGGAAGGGCAGCACTTCTCGATGCTGTAAACGGTGTAATATCTGATGGTCTTAATAACTACATTACAGAGAATAAACTCAATATAATAGGGGAGCCGCTACCTAACGAAACCGAGCAGAAGCCGGTTGACTGGGAAAATGACGAAACCTTTGAAGTCTCATTCGATCTTGCACTCGCCCCAAAGGTGGATATAAAGCTAACACAGGATGACAAAATAGTCTACTATGATGTTGAGATCAGCGATGAGGAGAGGGAGAAGTACAGGGCCAATCTTCTTAGACAGCAAGGTTCACTTGTGAACGAGGAGAGTGTAGAGGAGGATGACTTTATTATTGCTGACCTTGTTCAGGGTGAGACAAGGGTAGAGGGTACCTATATTGCGGTTAAATCTATATCCGATAAGAAGATATTAAAGAGCTTTATTGGCAAAAAGTGTGGAGCCATTTTAGATATTGATGTTAACAAAGCTTTTGAGAACGAGACAGACAGGGCTGCAATGCTTAAGGTAAAGAGAGAGGAGCTTGCTCAGCTTGACCCTCTTTACAGTGTAGAGATAAAGGAGATTAAGCGTTTTGCTGCTCCGGAGGTTAATCAGGAGCTCTTTGATAAGATATTCGGTGCAGGTATAGTTACCTCAGATGAGGAGTTCGATGCCAAAATCGTAGAGAGAATAGGTCAGGAGTATGCTCAGGAGAGTGACTACAGATTTATGTTAGATGCAAGAGAGGCTCTGATTGAGAAGGCGGCAATTGCTCTTCCGGAAGAGTTTCTTAAGAGGTGGCTATTTTCAGCCAATGAGGGAAAGTTTACAATGGAGGAGATTGAGAAGGATTTCGATCTGTTTCTGAAAGATTTCCGCTGGCAGATGATTCGTCAGTTTATAACAAAGGAGCAGAAGATTCAGCTTACAAGAGAGAACCTTTTGGATCATGCAAGAAAGATTGCTGCATATCAGTTCGCAATGTACGGTATAAACAATGCCCCTGCCGAGCAGATAAACCACTATGCAGAGTCACTTCTTGCCAATGAGAAAGAGGGTAAGAGGATTTATGAGAAGGTTGAGGATGATCTTGTTTTAGACTATGTACGCTCTGTTGTTACCTTAGATAGAAAGAGCATATCTGCCGAGAAGCTTCATGAGCTTACAAAATAATTTAAATTAAACATTAACGGGTTATGTCAACAGATTTTGAAAAATACGCAATCAGGCACAAAGGTATAAGCAGTCTGACTCTGCACAGGGTTAACTCACTGTATGGAGCATATATAAACCCGACCATCATTGAAGAGAGGCAACTTAATATTGCTGCAATGGATGTATTCTCCAGACTAATGATGGATAGAATTATATTTCTTGGGGTTCCCATTAACGATGATGTAGCTAACATTATTCAGGCCCAGCTTCTCTACCTGGACTCAACCGAGTCAAAATCGGATATTCAGCTCTATATCAACTCTCCGGGAGGTAGTGTATATGCAGGTCTCGGAATCTACGATACAATGCAGCTTGTCTCATCGGAGGTTGCTACAATTTGTACAGGTATGGCAGCTTCAATGTCTGCAATACTGTTAACAGCCGGTGCAAAGGGAAAGCGCTCTCTTTTACCACACTCGAGGGTGATGATTCACCAGCCTATGGGTGGTGCCGAGGGTCAGGCAAGTGATATTGAGATAACAGCAAAACAGATAGTTACCCTAAAAAAGGAGCTCTATGAGATAATCTCTCTTCATACAGGAAAACCTATTAAACAGATTGAGAAGGATGCCGACAGAGACTACTGGATGAGAGCTAACGAGGCAAAAGAGTATGGAATGATTGACGAGATCCTTACCAATCCAAATAAAAGCAAATAGATGCCGTCTAAATATAACGATTTCTGCTCATTCTGCGGCAGAGGAAAAGATGAGATAGATGTCCTTATAACCGGGGATATCTCCGCTATCTGCAATGAGTGTGCGCAACAGGCAGTTGACTACTCCAAAGAGGCCCTGAGAGCAAAAAGGGCTAAAAATGGTGTTGGAAAGGCCCAGAAAAAACTGCTTAAACCGTTAGAGATCACTGCATTTTTGGATCAATACGTAATTGGGCAGGATGATGCCAAAAGATATCTTGCTGTTGCTGTTTACAACCACTATAAGAGGATAAACAACCCATCTGACGATGAGATGGATCTCGAAAAATCCAATATTCTTCTCGTGGGACAGACAGGAACCGGTAAGACCTTGCTTGCAAGATCAATAGCAAAGATGCTTGATGTTCCGTTCACAATTGTAGATGCTACTGTACTCACGGAGGCAGGGTATGTGGGAGAGGATGTTGAGAGTATTCTTACCAGGCTGCTCCAGGAGTCAGACTATGATGTTGAGAGAGCCCAGAGAGGTATTGTCTTTATTGATGAGATTGACAAGATTGCACGAAAGAGTGATAACCCCTCTATAACAAGAGATGTCTCGGGAGAGGGTGTTCAACAGGCGATGCTCAAACTTCTCGAGGGTAGTGTTGTTAATGTCCCCCCACAGGGAGGCAGAAAGCATCCGGAGCAGAGGATGATAGCAGTTGATACTAAGAACATACTGTTTATTTGTGGTGGCGCCTTTGAGGGTATTGACAGAAAGATATCTCAGAGACTCAATACTCAGGTTGTAGGTTATGGTACAACCAACAAGAGAGATCAGATAGACAGAAACAATCTTATTAGATACATTGCGCCTCAGGACTTAAGATCTTATGGACTTATACCTGAGATAATTGGTCGTCTTCCTGTTCTAACATATCTGGAACCTCTTGATAAAAAGGCTCTTAGACGTATACTTACAGAGCCTAAGAATGCACTTGTAAAACAGTATATCAAACTTTTTGAGCTTGACGGTGTTAAGTTGAAGATTGAGGATGATGTTCTCGATTATATTGTAGATACAGCTGTAGATTATAAGCTGGGTGCAAGAGGGTTGAGGTCTATATGTGAGGCAATTATGGTTGATGCTATGTTCAATTCGCCATCTTCCGGAAAGAAGAGCCTCTCAATTAAATTGCCATATGCAAAGACCATGGTAGATAAATTTACAGGCTCCCTTAATATTACTTCTGCCTGAGAGCGATCTTTTTTTATACATTTGTATAAAAACCTCTCATTATGGAAAATATCAAAATCTCTACTGCTCAATTCGAATCCAGATCGGGAGACAAGGGCTATAACCTTGCTGTTATGGAGAGAATGGCCGCTGAGGCAGCTGCTGAGGGTTCAAATGTCATAACATTTCACGAATGTTCTCTTACGGGCTATACATTTGCCAGGAATCTAAGCTACGAAGAGCTCTATAGCATCTCTGAGCTCATCCCTGGTGGTGAGAGCATAAAGAATCTTATAGAGATATCATCGGAGTATAATATTGCAATTGTCGCAGGCCTCTTCGAAAGGGATAAGAGAGGGAAGATCTATAAGGCATCTGTATGTGTTACCGGCGATGGCGTGATTGCAAAACACCGTAAACTTCACCCATTTATCAATAAACATATATCACCCGGAGATAGCTACACAATCTTTGACCTCTACGGCTGGAGGTGCGGAATGCTTATCTGTTACGACAATAATATTGTAGAGAATGTAAGGGCAACCAAGCTTCTTGGCGCAGATATAATCTTTATGCCTCATGTCACAATGTGCACACCCTCATCCAGACCCGGCTCCGGCTTTGTTGACCCTAAGCTTTGGTATAACAGAGAGGAGGATCCAACCTCTTTAAGGCAGGAGTTTGACGGTCCAAAAGGGAGAGAGTGGCTTATGCGCTGGCTCCCCTCAAGGGCACACGACAACGGTATTTATGTTGTATTCTCCAACCCTGTGGGTATGGATGACAATCAGTTGAAAAACGGCTGCTCTATGATTCTTGACCCTCATGGAGATATCATTGCAGAGTGCAGAAAACTGGGAGACGACTTTGTAACAGCACTAATAACCCCGCAAAAGCTCAAGAGTGCAGGTGGATTCAGATATACAAATGCCAGAAGAGCTGAGTTATACTCAGGGATCATATCTGAGCCTCATAAACCGGTTCAGAGAGTGGCCTGGATGGATCTGCCGGACGAAGATCAATCGGGTCTCTGACCCTGACGATACTCACCTAATATCTTTAGATTCTCAGTTATAGGCCTTATTGCATCAATCGCCTTCCTGTATATATTGTAGTCATCAAAAACCAGATCGGTATAAAAGAGATACTCCCACTCCCTTCCCACTATAGGAAGTGATTGGATCTTGGTTAAATTCATTCCGTAGATAGAGAGGACTGAGAGTACATGAGATAGTTTTCCCTGCAGGTGTGGCAGTGAGAAGCTCAGAGAGGCTTTATTGACAGGATTAGCGTCCATATCAAGTATCTGCTCAACTTTTTTATCGGCAGCAATCACAATAAAACGTGTAAAGTTTCGCTTGTTACTCTCTACACCTGCTCTTAGAATCTCAAGTCCATACATCTCTGCAGCAAGATCTCCGGCAAGAGCTCCTGTCCCTTTAAGATTCTCATCTCTTATACGTTTTGCACTAAGTGCGGTATCAAGAGAGTCTACAATCTTTACCCCGCTTTTTCGTAATTGATTTAGAAAGTTGCTGCACTGCATAATAGCGACAGGGTGAGAGTGAATCTCTTTTATATCTTCAACCCTCTCACCTGGAAGCGCAAGCAGATTCTGTACCACTCTAAGGTAGTGCTCCCCAACAACCGGTAGATTGCTATCGTTTATTAGTGAGTGATTTGACAAAAGAGATCCGGCAACCGAGTTCTCTACTGCAACAATTCCGCAGTCTACTCTTAACTCCTTTAACTCCTCAAAAAGATCGGCAAAGGTATCGCATGGAATAATCTCTACATTGACACTCCTGAAGAACTCTTTTGCTGCAATCTCGTGAAACGCTCCAAATCCACCTTGAATTGCTACACTAACACATCTCTCATGGGCTATCCCTAAATCTGATTCAACTCTGTTTTTCATTCCGGTTAATATTATTATAAAAAAAAGAGGCCCCGAAAATCGGGACCTCATGGTTATTGCCTCTTGTATTTCAATAACATATCAGTCCCTTCTCTAAGTGAAAAAAGAAAAAGAAGAAAAAGTATGCTGTGAATAGTCTCATCGGGCGTAAAGGTAATTAATTTTTATAAAATCAATATGCTCTGTTTATACTACTCTGTATAATATCCGTAGAAGAGAGCAATAGACTCAATCCCTTTGAAGAGTTGACTTAAAAGATAACTCTCATTTGGTGAGTGGATAACATCTCTCTCCAATCCAAATCCCATCAGAAGCGGATTTGCATTGAGTATTTGCTGAAGATCTGCAAGTACAGGAATACTACCGCCACCGCGACTTGGAACCGGATCAATTCCGTACACCTCACCAATTGCACGAGATGCTGCCTTGTAAACATTTGAACTGATAGGGCAGAGGAAACCTTGACCGCCGTGATGAGGAGTAACCTTAACCTTTACCCCTTTTGGAGCAAGTGATATAAAGTGCTCTTCGAATAACTTGGCAATCTTCTTATTATCCTGATTAGGAACTATTCTCATAGATATCTTCGCATGAGCTTTAGATGGGAGTACTGTTTTTGCACCCTCTCCTGTATAGCCACCCCAAATACCATTTACATCAAGGCAAGGGCGAATCCCGGTTCTCTCCATTGTAGTATAGCCTTGTTCTCCTGTAACAGCATCAACATCAAGAAAATGCATATATTCTTTTTCGTCAAAAGGTGCGCGACCCAACATCTCTCTCTCATCTTTGGTAAGCTCAACAACATCGTCATAGAAACCTTTTATTGTAACTCTGCCTTTTTCGTCAATCAGCTTATCGATCATTCCTGCAAGAACGTTGATAGGGTTAGCTATAGCCCCTCCGTAGTGACCTGAGTGAAGATCCTTGTTTGGTCCTGTAACCTCAACCTCAACATACGAAAGACCTCTCATTCCAACATTTATCGAAGGGATCTTCTCATCTATCATAGTTGTGTCTGATACAAGTATATCATCGCAAGAGAGCATCTCTTTGTTTGCGATAGCCCACTCCGGAAGACTTGGGGAGCCAATCTCCTCCTCACCGTCAATTATAAACTTAACATTACAATTGAGTTTATTGTTTTTAACAAGATATTCAAATGCCTTTATATGCATAAAACCTTGTCCTTTATCGTCATTTGCACCACGCGCATATATCGCTCCGTCTCTAACTTCGGGCTCAAATGGGGGCGTAGTCCATAAATTGAGAGGATCTGCAGGCTGAACATCGTAGTGAGCATAGACAAGTACTGTAGGTTTTGATTTATCGATTATCTTCTCTGCAAATACTACCGGATGCCCTTTTGTAGGATATATCTCTGCTCTTTCGCAACCCGCTTTAAGTAGTAACTCAACATATTTTTCGGCAGCTCTCTGCATATCAGGTTTATGTGCAGCCATTGAGCTGATAGACGGAATTCTAAGTAATTCAAACAGCTCATCTAAGAATCTCTCCTGATTCTCCTGAATGTAGTTTTTTAACATAACTCTATTTTTTTTGATTAATAAATAATTACTGAATAACTCAATTTAGAGGGTAAATCTCAAGGTCAACCCAAAGTTGTCTGAGAGAAGCCCTGCATTCTTAATCATCTGAATTTTCGGATTCCAGTCAAATGAGAGGGCCAGCGGAGAGTTCTGGAATTTGTACTCCACTCCGGCCATGCCATCAATCGCCATTATAAATCCGCTTGCATCACCTACATAGATTCCTGCAGACAACCCGGGACCTGCGTAAAGGGAGAGTCCATCCACATTAACATTGAAATGAAACTGATATATACCGGTGACATTTAATTTCTTATGGTCGGGAGTTAAAATACCCATATCAATAATCCCCTCTACAGCTGCAGTAGGTTTAATAAACTGCTTATAGCTGGCTCCAACTCCTGATCCTAATCTTAATCCTATGGCTCTGTTGTAGTTCTGAGCGAACAGCAGACTCCCCGAAAGGATTAAAATCAGAACAAGTACTCCTCTTTTCATAAGTTGATAAATTTAAAAATAGTTTATAGACTCACCCTTGATTTTTGAGAGCAGATTGTTTGCAAGTCTGCTTGCCCCGATACGGAAAAGCTTACTGTTAAGCCATTCAGGACCGAGTATTGTCTCAACAATTGTGTAGTATTTTACCGCATCACTGCAGGTTACTACACCTCCGGCAGGTTTAAATCCGGTTTTTACCCCTGTCAGGTTATAGAAATCTTTGATTGCTTTGCACATAACTATAGCCGCTTCTGCAGTTGCAGCAGGCTCGGACTTACCTGTAGAGGTCTTAATAAAGTCTGCTCCGGCCTCCATTGCCAGCATTGAGGCTTTATAAATCAAACCCGGATCACCTATAGCTCCGCTCTCAAGTATAACTTTAAGGTGAGCATCTCCAACAGCTCTCTTCATTAATGATATCTCTTCTGACGCCTCTCTATACTCTCCGGAGAGAAAGTGGTTGAGCGATAAGACAATATCAACTTCATCTGCACCGGCATCTACAGCCATTGAACACTCTGCTCTCTTGATCTCAGGAAAGCTTTGAGAGCTTGGGAAGACTCCTGCAACCACAGCTATCTTCACCTCTTTATCGGTGAGGTGATCCTTTACCGTTTTGGCAAAATTGGGGTATACGCAAATCGCTGCCACTTGAGGTATCTCCGGAAAACTCTCCCGAAAACGGTTTACCCTCTCTGTCAACGATACGATTACCGACTTTGTATCCTTGTAATTGAGTGAAGTGAGATCTATAAACGACAGGGAGTCTGTTAGAACCTTATGATCCTCGCGACCCTCTGCCATCTTTAGTATCACCTCCATCTCTCTGACTAAATTCTCCATATATATCTACTCTTTTGTGTCTATCCAAATTGTTACAGGTCCGTCATTAACAAGTGAGACCATCATATCTGCTCCAAAAATTCCGCTCTCTGTCTCCCTGCCTGTTGCCCGGCTAAGTGAGCTGCGAAAACTGTTGTAAAGCGGTATTGCAATCTCCGCTTTTGCAGCTCTAACGTAGGAGGGTCTGTTCCCTTTGTCTGTCTTAGCATGAAGCGTAAACTGACTTACAAGTAAAATATCTCCTCTTATATCCATCAGAGATAGGTTCATTACACCATGCTCATCGTCAAATATACGAAGATTTGCTATTTTTCTGACTGCATAATCTATATCTTTTTCGTTATCTCCATCCTCAAATCCTGCAAACAGCAACAATCCGCTGCCAATCCTGCCTGTAGGCACCCCATCCGATATTACTGACGCTTCCGAGACCCGTTGAATCAAAATTCTCATTGTTAAAATATTGTTAATCAGCCACTGATTGATACACTATACCCCTTTGCTCTAAGCGGAGAAGCAATCAACTCCATATCATGGAGAGAGACCTTTAGAAGTTTTTCTGCCGGTGTTTCACGGTCAATTGTATAGATCATAATCTTTGAGGGTGTGCTCTTATCTATAAATCTGTACCACTCCTCAACCTCTCTCTCGGTTGTATTATCTATCACAGCTCCGCCAAATTCTCCCCGGAGAAACATTGTCTGTAAAACATATCTTCCCCTTAACCTCTCAAGATTTTCGAGTAGCCCCTTTACAGAGTATTTATAGTTTGGACGGTCAATAAGCATCACACTATCCTCTATTGCCGAGTCCAGTTTAACTATTGCGTTGTCTACCTTAAGTAGTGCATCGCAGACATCTCTCTCTCCTATACGTGATCCATTGGTTAGTACAGATACCTGTGCTTGAGGAGCATATTTCTCTCTTAGCCCAAGGGCGATATTGATAATTGCGGCAAACTCCGGGTGGAGGGTAGGCTCTCCGTTTCCGGAGAAGGTTATGGTGTCAATTTTGCCGATTGTTTTATCATGATCCTTGAGCCGACTCTCAAGAGCATCGGCTACCTGAGAAATACCGGGGAGTTTATTGTCTTTTCGCCCATCTTCGTTAAAACCGCACTCACAGTATATACAGTTGAAGTTACACAGTTTGCCGTATGCCGGGAGTAGATTTACACCGAGAGAGACCCCAAGGCGTCTGCTCTTTACAGGTCCGAAGACTATCTCATTGAATAGTATTGTTGACATTTGAAACAGGTTTGATCTTTATTGTTGCTCTTTTTCAAAATTAATATTTTAATAGAGAATAGCAACCATTTATCTCTCTACTTTTATACCAATCTTCGTGAGATGCTATCTTCTCCCAGCCTCTCACTCCTCCAGTCTATATTCTCAATCAATACAACTCCGGGGCTCTTTCCCCTCTCAAATGAGCCGAATTTATCTTCAATTCCAAGAAATCTGGCACCATTAAACGAGCTCCACTCAAGTATCTCATTCAGGGGTATCCGTGGAAAGAATTTATGAATACACTTAATCTCATCTGTAATGGAGAGTGTAGTATTGCTCGAGAGAGAGTCTGTGCCGATTGTGATTACTGCATTATGTCTCCTTAGTAGTTCAAGAGGGGGTAATGCATTGTGAATAAATATATTGGAAAGAGGACATATAGCCCAAAAGAGATTTTTGATCTCATCTATAGCCTTGGTTACACTCTCCTGGTCGGTAAATGTGTTGTGAACAAGCAGTATCTTCCCTATATCAGGGTTACTTGTAGATTTAAGTATGTTAAGAAAGTAGATCAAAGAGGAGAGTCCAGTAACCGGAGGCGTGCTCAACCCTCTCTTTATGTACTGTCTAAATAGTGGACCTCTTCCATTTCTTATCATCTCCTCCTCCTCCCAGCTCTCCTGATTGTGATAAGATAGCCAACCCTCACTTAGTGCTGCATTGGATGACTCTCTTAAGAGTTTGGCACTCATGGTGTAGCATGAGTGTGGAGTGGGAGCTGCATCTATTCCAAGATCCTTTGCCATCTTATGAAGCTGTAATGCCCTGCTCATAATCTGTGAGGAGTGCTCTTGTTCGGTTCCGAATACCTCGATAAAGGTGCGGGTATAGAGAGGTGACTCTGACTTTGCCTTAAAGCTCTCACCACTGTTGCTTATATCTGCCATCGCAGATACTCCTGATTCATAAAGATCTCTCATCTCCATACTCAGGGACTCTACTCTCTTCTCAATTTGAGAACTCTCTCTCAGCTCTGTTATCTGCTTAATAAAACCGGACATCCCTGTTCCGGTCTCAAACGAGCCTTTAAGGTGCGACAGCTCTATATGACAATGGGTGTTTACGAAGCCGGGGACCAAAATTCCATTATAAAACTCAGTGCTTTCAGTCTCATTTTTTAGTTGACTAATCTCTTGTATAACACCGTCATCATCTAAGGTTATCACCCCCATAGGGATCGGTTTCAATGAGTTGAGAGGGTAGATGTATTGCGCGGCGATTCTTCTCATATGGAATTAGGGTTGGTACTATTGATTTGTTTGTAATAAAATTTCTTATCCACCATTCAGCCATCTTAGGGGTCTCGTAAATATTTTTCAATGAATCGTTAAGAGTCATTCGCCACTGAGGATAACTCTCAGGTGCAAGGATCCATCGCATTGCTCTTTTATCAGAATCCAGCAAGAGAATAGAGTCTGATGACTCTGTCAGCCTTTTGTAGGGAGCTAAAAGTGAGTCTCTTCTTGTCTCTGCATCAAGGATCTCCTTAACCAGCTCCTGCTCAAGGTCTAAGATAACTTTTGCCTGAGCATAAAAATCTTTAAGCTTTGCAGGTCTGGAGAGATAGTGGTCTAAGGTGTGTATAAACTGATCAGGTGTATATCCGTAGCGTTTAAGGATTGTTTCGTATATTCTTGTGGTGTCTGCCATAAGAATCAGACGATAGTTGCTGTTGATGTATCTGTCTGCTTTGTAAATCTCTGCTATTACAACAGGCATATCCTTTTGAGATATCATCGACTCCGAACAGGAGAGAGAGCTAAAGATTAAAAAGAGTACTATTATATAATTATGCCTCATGGTTATGTAAAGTGACCTGCAAAGTTAATTTATTATTGCTATTTTTGCCCAAAAAAAAGATGAGAGTACTTATAATCGGATCCGGTGGAAGAGAGCATGCTATAGCCTGGAAGCTAAGACAAAGCCCATTACTTGATAAACTCTTCTGTGCACCGGGCAATCCGGGTACATCTGCCATTTCGGTTAATCTAAATATTGATATCACTGATTTTGAAGCTATTAAATCTGCTGTTCTGGAAAACAGAATAGATATGATTGTGGTGGGGCCGGAAGATCCCTTGGTTAAAGGACTTAAAGACTTTGTAGAGAGTGATAAAGAGCTTAATAGTGTAGCATTTATAGGACCATCTGCACAAGGGGCACAACTTGAGGGTAGTAAGGATTTTGCTAAGAGGTTTATGATTAAGTACGGCATTCCTACAGCGGCTTATCAAAGTTTTGATATTAAAAGTGTCGATAAGGCAGATGCCTTTATTGACTCTCTCTCTGCCCCCTATGTCTTAAAGGCAGACGGTCTTGCTGCAGGCAAGGGTGTTCTTATAATTGACAACGCTTCGGACGCTAAAAGGGAGTTAAGAGAGATGCTCTCAGGTAGATTCGGAAGTGCCGGGGATAGGGTTGTTATTGAAGAGTTTCTTAGCGGTACCGAGCTCTCTCTATTTATCCTTACAGATGGAGATAGTTATATGGTTCTCCCTGAAGCAAAAGATTATAAACGGATATTTGATGGCGATAAGGGACTCAATACAGGGGGTATGGGAGCGGTTTCGCCTGTGCCGTTTGCAGACGCGGAGTTTATGAAACTTACCGAACAGAGGATCATAATACCAACAGTTGAAGGGCTTAGAAATGAGGGCATAGATTATAAGGGTTTTATCTTTATAGGTCTGATGAATTGTGGAGGATCACCATACGTTATAGAGTATAATGTAAGAATGGGAGATCCCGAGACCGAAGCAGTTATGCCAAGAATAGAGAGTGATCTGCTCTCTCACTTTATCGCAGTAGGAGAGAGAAAGCTCCATAAAGAGAGGATTGAGATCTCAGCTGAGTACGCTTTGACTCTAGTTATGGTCTCCGGAGGATATCCGGGCACCTATAGCAGGGGATACAAGATAGATGGGGCAAACAGCGTGGATAAGGGGACTCTCTTTCATTCGGGAACTGCCGAAAAAGATGGGGAGTTGGTCTCATCCGGTGGAAGGGTACTGGCACTGACTGTTCTTTCTGACGGAATAGAGCAGGGGAGAGAGCTGCTATACTCTCAGGCAGCCGGGATCTACTTCAAAGATTTGTTTTACAGAAGAGATATAGGCCTCGACCTTTTATAAACAAGAGGAGAAATTAAGTAATGGGCAGTGAAAAAAGATATCGCTTTGTATCCTCTCCCCTCTTCTTGGGGCTCTTTTTTGCAGGGATATTTCTCTCTTCGCTATATCTCTCGGATGGATTAAGTAACCCTTACAAGTTAAACTCTATTCCTGCTCTGGCCGGTTTTATTGACTCTGAGAGACTCTCTACCACAATCTCCGTACTCCTCTCAATTGCATGGTTATCCTTCACATCGGTAAGTATCTTTATTGTTAACGAAAAGATCTTTTCGTGCGGTAAAAGATCACTCTCACTCTCTCTCTTTTACCTTATTTTTGCCCTCTCCTCGCCCGAAGCAATATTCTTCACAGGATCTGTTGCAGCTGCTCCGCTTCTTATTTGGTCACTCTTCTTCTCTATGAAAACTAAAGATGGACAAAAAGAGCTTTTTGCAGCAATTTTTCTTATCTCCGCTGCTTCACTGATGGAGATTCATCTTCTGTATGTAATTCCGTTTATGCTCTACTACTCACTTGTAAACAGCTCGTTTGCATTAAGAAGTATACTTGTGGCCCTTGGTGCTGCCATCACTCCCTATCTCTTTATTATTTCGCTAAGACATATACTATTTGACGATGCCTCTATTTTTATTGAACTACTGATCTCGGAAATATCAGCTATTTCGATTCCCTACCTTAAACTTGAGACATTTGCTAATTTGCTTTTAGCTCTCTTTATGGCAATAATCTCTGCCAGATCTGTAATCTCAATACTAAAGGTAATAAGCAGATATAAGGTGGTTAAATCTATAGGTGTTGTAAGAAACATCACTCTGATGCTGCTCTTAATAGCGGTCTCACTTATCTACAGAGATATTCAGGGGGCATTCACTGCGATAATCGCTCTTCCAATGAGTTTTGTCTTTCTGGAGTACCTCTCCCTTAAAGAGATAGGTAAGAACAGGCGTATCGAGTTTCTTATTCTTATGATAATTCTTGCACTCAACAGAGTAGCTGAGTTTTTGTAGAGATCTAAAATAGAGTTACCCCGTTAACTCTAACTGTCAAAGGTTAATTGAGTTAACGGGGTAATTGCTATAATTGTATAGAGCAGAGAAATTTAGATTGTTCTGCCCGGGTACTGTTTGAGTGCCACTTCGAGACACTTCATTGCATTTTTCAGATCTTCTATTTTAAGTACGTAAGCAATACGAACTTCGTCCTTGCCTTTTCCCGGAGTTGCATAGAACCCGGCAGCCGGAGCAACCATAAGAGTCTGATTTTCGTAACTGAACTCCTCAAGAAGCCATTGAGCAAATTTATCGCTGTCATCTACAGGCAGTTTGGCAATTGTGTAGAATGCTCCCATAGGCATCGGAGAGGTAACTCCCTCCATCTTATTAAGAGCCTCAATCATAACATCACGGCGATTAATATACTCACTGCGAACTGCAGCAAAGTACTCCTTTGGGGTATTAAGTGCACCCTCTGCCGCCATCTGACCATAGGCCGGAGAGCAGAGTCTTGCCTGAGCATATCTAAGTACAGCATTCATCACCTCTTTATTTTTGGATACAATCGCACCGATACGCACTCCACACAAGCTATACCTTTTAGATACAGAGTCAATCAGAATTACATTCTGCTCGAGACCCTCAATATGCATACAAGAGAAGTGAGGCTCGTCAGTATAACAGAACTCTCTGTAAACCTCATCGGAGTAGATAAAGAGTTCATGCCTCTTTGCCATCTCCCCAAGTCTCTTAAGTGCTTCGGTTTTATATAGTGTTCCGGTAGGATTCCCCGGGTTACAGATAATTATACCTTTTGTTTTTGGAGTAATCAGCTTTTCAAATTCACTTACATCAGGCAGGGCAAAGCCATCTTCTATATCTGTTTTGATAGGCTTAAGGACAACATTGTTCTGAACAGCAAAGGAGTTGTAGTTAGTGTAGAATGGCTCCATTACAATAACCTCATCATCGGGATTACATGTAATTGCTAAAGCGATCTGCAGAGCCTCACTACCACCGTTGGTAATGTTTATCTCATTTGCATTAACATTGATATTGATCCCCTGATAATACTTTGCCAGACCCTCCCTGTAACTCTCGATACCTGCAGAGTGCGGATAGGGAATAAGATCCGGGTTTGCATTTTTTACTGCGTCAAGTGCCTCTTTTGGCGATGCGATGTCCGGCTGCCCAATATTAAGGTGGTAAACTTTTACCCCTCTTTTTTTGGCTGCATCTGCATAAGGCACTAATTTCCTTATAGGAGAGGCCGGCATCTGATGTGCTTTTTTTGAAAGTGTTAACATCTCAGTTACTTTTATTGTTAGATTATGATTTCGTAGTTTTTGCTATTATATTGTTACGCAATTATAGAACTAATATAGATAAAACATAGGGATTAATAAAAAAAATCTTCTAATACTTTATTAATTCTTCCATAAATCCCTCTATACCAATCTGCATCTGAGCAGTTCGTGCAGAAAAATTATTCAAAAGAATGGCAAAAGTTAAGAGCTCTCCATTTTTTCTCCTTACATACCCTGCATAGCACCTTACATTTGCAAGAGATCCGCTCTTTGCGTGGATTCTCTCCTTCTCACTGCTCTCTACCGAACTTAATACGCTCTTAAGAGTTCCCCCTTTGCCCGGTTGTGGAAGTGAGTTGAAGAAGGCTTCAAATACCTCACTGTTTTTCATCTGTGTGAAATAGTTGCAAAAAAACCTTGCCGAGACATAGTTTTGTCTTGAGAGTCCACTCCCGTCATTCTGTGTAAACCCTTTAGTCTTTACTCCGAGTGCATCCATCTCCCTTAGAACAGCAACCCTTGCAGAGTCATAGGAGCCGGAGCCTGTTACCCTCTTCCCGATCATCTTTAAAAGAGTCTCTGCATAGAAGTTATTGCTAATTCTGTTTGTTACGTTAACAATAGAGACGAGCGAGGGTGAGAGTGTTTCATGAAAAATAGTGATATCATCAACTCTGTTTGTGGCAACCTCTCTTGCACAAAGTATTTCGGGGGAGCTGAATATTCCACTCTGCCAGAGATACTCCCTGAATTCGGCAGCGCAACTGAGGTGTGGAAACTTATTGGAGACTGTTACAGGAACATACTCTGCAGCGGAAGAGATTGTACCTTTAAAGTATCCTGTTCTCGATAGATCAGATATATAGTATGAGTTTCTGTTACCAGAATTTTTTCCTGATGTTGTGAGAGCGACCCTGTACTCCATTTGGGGTATTTGGGGATATACCTCTTTTATGGTCACTCTGTCCCCCTCATTTATACCCGGGATAAATGTAAAATACTGCAGATTTTCGGAAAAGGAGAGACCCGATGTTCCACTTCCGTATGATGGCCCAAGATTACTCCAGGCCCAGCCCGCAGGCACTATCTCGTGTTCAAAAAATCTGTCATCAGCAACAATAGAGCCGTTTACTCTTCTAATACCTGCAGCGGCAACTGCCTCCCTCCACTCTCTGAAAAGGGTATCAACAGGTATTGCAAGTGTATCTCTCGACCCCAATGTTGGATCTGCTCCACCTATAATATAAAGATCTCCGTAGAGAACTCCGTTGCTGATATATCCTCTGTATCCCAGTCTTGTAGAGAAGCGGAATCCCTCACCAAGAGTTTTTAGAGCTATTCCGGTGCTTATGGTTTTCATTGTTGATGCAGTTAGCAGTGGCATATCGGGATTCCAGGATGCAACTGTCCTCCCTTTTGAATCCATAACCATAATACCTGCAACGGCATCGGTAAAGAGGGTGTCAGCCTGAAGCCTCTTAACATAACGCTGTATGTTGTTGTGCTGAGAGGTGAGACTCTGCGGGCTTATAAGCGCAGATAAAACCATTAAAAAACTGAGGATCTGTTTCATTTTTGTAATTATTGTTTAATAGGGCAAAAGTATATAAAATGGCCGGATTTTTTTAAAAATATAACTACATTTGCCCGGTTATAAATATTCAAACTATTATTTTAAGATGAGCAGTTTCAGAAAAAGGGCTTTAGATGAGTTTTCCGGCCACAAGGCTGAGAGGTTTTATGTTGAGAAACAACCTGTATCTCAATATTTTGGTCAGAACGTCTTTGATATTGAGAAGATGCGACGATACCTCTCTTCCGAAGCTTTTGATGCTGTTCAGAGTGCAATCAACGATGGTATAAAAATTGACAGAAGAGTTGCAAACCAGATAGCTTCAGGAATGAAGGCTTGGGCAGTGGAGAGGGGAGCAACTCACTATACTCACTGGTTTCATCCTCTTACAGATGCAACTGCAGAGAAACATGAAGCATTTGTAGATCCATCAAAAAACGGAGGGGTATTCGAGAACTTCAAAGGCGATGCACTTGTTCAGCAGGAGCCCGATGCATCAAGCTTTCCAAACGGTGGTCTTAGAAATACTTTTGAAGCAAGGGGGTATACTGCATGGGACCCTACATCACCCGCATTTATCATAGATGATACGCTCTGTATTCCATCTGTGTTTGTAGCCTATACAGGGGAGTCACTCGATATGAAGACCCCCCATCTGAAGTCACTTCAACAGTTAGACAGAGCAGCAACAGAGCTCTCTAAGATGTTCGACTCAAGAACATCGAGGGTTAACGTTATGCTTGGTATAGAGCAGGAGTACTTTATTGTAGATGAAGCTCTTTTCCGGGCAAGACCAGATCTTATGCTTTGTAACAGAACACTTATGGGGCATACATCTGCAAAGGATCAGCAGCTGGAAGATCACTATTTTGGTGCAATACCTTCGAGGGTAATGTGTTTTATGAAGGATTTCGAAACAGAGGCATTTAAACTGGGTGTTGTTCTTAAGACCCGTCACAATGAGGTTGCACCCAATCAGTTTGAGTTTGCGCCCTACTTTGCGGAGGCAAATCTTTCGGTAGATCATAATCTGATGATGATGATTTTAATGAGAAAGATAGCCAAGAGACACAAACTCAAGGTTATTTTTCATGAAAAACCATTTGCCGGTATTAACGGCTCGGGAAAACACTGTAACTGGTCTATGGTAACCAATAACGGTGTTAATCTGCTCTCACCCGGCAGGACACCACGTAACAATATTCAGTTTCTGAGCTTCTTTGTATCTGTAATAAGAGCTGTATATGAGCATCACCATCTACTTATGGCAAGTGTGGCTTCTCTTAACAACTCATACAGACTTGGCGGCAGTGAGGCACCTCCGGCTATTATGTCTGTCTTCTGTGGTACAACTCTTACAGAGGTTCTTAACTCTATCGAGAGTATGGAGATAACAGATGACAGTGCAGAGAACAGGGCAATAAAACTGGATATTGTAAACAAGATTCCCGAGATTCTACCCGATAATACAGACAGAAACAGAACCTCTCCCTTTGCCTTTACAGGAAACAGATTTGAGTTTAGGGCAGTTGGCTCTTCGGTCAACGTAGCATCCTCTATGTTTATTCTTAATGCTGCTGTATCTCAGCAGATTGTAAGATTCAAAACACTTGTTGAGAGTGAGATGGAGGGGGGCTTGTCAAAAGATGAGGCACTTCTTAAGATTATCCGTCAGTTTATCGTTGAGTCAAAAGATATCCGTTTTGAGGGTAACGGTTATAGTGAGGAGTGGCATAAAGAGGCTGCCGCAAGAGGGCTTAAGGGGATCTCAGATATACCCTCTGCATTTGAGGCCTATCTGGACAAGAAGAGCTTAAAGCTTATGTCCGATACTGAGGTGCTCTGTGAGAGAGAGGTTGAGGCAAGATATGAGGTTTTGAATGAGATATTCATCAAAAAATTGCAGATAGAGGCGAGGGTTATTGGAGATCTTACTATTAACCATATTATCCCTACTGCAATTAAATTTCAGAACTCTCTTATAGAGAACGTTTTGGGAATCAAGGAGATCTTTGGAGAGGATGAGTATAAGACAATGACAGAGAGACAACTGATAACAATAAGGAAGATATCCGGTTATATTCAGCAACTGAGGGAGGATTTTCACGGTATTGTTAATGCGAGAAAAGAGGCGAACAAGATTGCTCTCTACCCGGAGAGGGCTCGCAGCTACTCAGACAACGTCTTTCCATATATTGAGAAGATAAGAACCACAGTGGACAAACTTGAAATGCTTGTAGATGACGAGCTATGGCCTTTGCCTAAGTACAGGGAGATGCTCTTTCTGCGTTAGGGCTCAGAATTTGAGGTTCCACATAAACTATTAATATGACTGCAGATAAAAACAGTGATGCTCTAAGATATGCACAAAGAGGTGTCTCCTCATCAAAAGAGGATGTTCACAAAGCAATAGAGAATATTGACAAGGGGTTGTATCCAAAGGCATTTTGTAAAATTATTCCGGACCATCTCACAGGAGATCCCGACTATTGTATTGTTATGCATGCAGACGGAGCGGGAACAAAATCCTCTCTGGCCTATGTATACTGGAGAGAGACAGGAGATATCTCTGTCTGGAAGGGGATTGCTCAGGATGCAATTGTAATGAACACAGACGACCTTATCTGTGTAGGAGCGGTTGACAATATTCTTCTCTCATCTACAATAGGGAGAAACAAACAGCTGATTCCGGGTGAGGTTATCTCTGCAATTATTGAAGGCTCCCGTGATTTTGCAGAGAAGATGGCCGGTTATGGAGTAGATATAATACTAACAGGCGGCGAGACTGCAGATGTGGGAGACCTTGTACAGACCATCATTGTAGATAGCACAGTTTGTGCAAGGATAAGAAGAGACCAGGTGATTGATAACTCAAGAATTGTTGCGGGAGATGTTGTTGTTGGGCTCTCATCTTATGGAAAAGCTGTTTATGAAGATGAGTACAATGGAGGGACAGGAAGTAACGGCCTGACATCTGCAAGACACGATCTCTTCGGATCATATATCGCTGAGAGCTATCCCGAGAGTTATAACAGACTGATACCCTCAAATCTTGTCTATACCGGCAGCAGGAGAGTAGATGAGACTGACCCTGTTACAGGAGTGCCTTTTGGGAAACTTCTGCTTTCGCCCACAAGAACTTATGCCCCTGTGATCAAAGAGATGCTATCCGGTTACAGAGATAAGATACACGGAATTGTCCACTGTTCAGGAGGTGGCCAGACAAAAGTTCTCAACTTTATAGATAATTTAAAGGTGATAAAGGATAATATGTTTCCTGTACCACCTCTCTTTATGCATATTCGTCATGAAAGCAATCTGCCGTGGAGAGAGATGTTCAAGGTTTTCAATATGGGTCACAGGATGGAGCTCTATGTTTGTAAGGAGATAGCACAAGAGCTGGTAGATATTTCGGAACGTTTTGGTGTAGAAGCTCGTATAATTGGAAGAGTTGAACAGAGTCCTGAGTCTGAGGTTTTACTTATAACAGAATATGGAGAGTTTAATTATGTGCGTTAAAAAGATCAAAGAGAGAAGATTGAGTCTCCTTTCACTTATTTTAGTTATCACTCTCTCGGGTGGGTGCAAAAATGGCCAGGAGGCAACTATCTCCAATGAGCCATCCATAATCTCTAAAGCTTTAAGCGACAGATCTTCCATCTATTTCGCAAACTATTCCACTTATACTAAGGATTTGAGATCATTGCCGATAGGGATGTTTGACTCAGGAACAGGTGGACTTACTGTACTGGAGCAGTTTCTTGCTATGGACTGTTTTAACAATAGTACAGGTGAAGAGATTGCGGACGGTATCCCTGATTTTGCAGGGGAAGATTTTATATACCTTGCAGATCAGGCAAATATGCCATATGGAGTATACTCTTCTCAAGACAAAACAGATTACCTCAGAGAGTTGATAATCAAGGATGCACTCTTTTTAACATCACAACCAAACAGAACAAAGGTGGTTGTAATCGCTTGTAATACAGCAACGGCATTTGGCCTTGCAGATGTAAAATCGCTTTTACAACAGAGCAAAACCGGTGTTAAGAGTGTTGGTGTAATAGAGGCGGGAGTTGATGGTGCTTTGTCATTTATCCCCACACAGGAGAGGAGCTTTGCAGTTGGTGTTCTTGCTACCGTTGGTACTATTCTCTCGGGCGGATATGAAAAGGGAATTAGGGATTACTCTAAGGAGAGAGGCTATCTCGGGGATATAAGGGTTGTTAATCAGGGTGGTCTTGGATTTGCTGAGGCTGTTGACTCGGAGCACGACTATATATCTTCCGAAGCCACAAAGGTTCGGAGTGAGTATCGAGGTCCTATCTTAGGGGAGTTTCCCGAGATAGATTTGGAGCTACTCCCTCTATATAATTTTGACAACACAGGAAACTCTCTACTTACTGAGAGAGACCAGCATGGGGTTATCACTCAAATGCAGCTGAACTCTGCCGTAAACTATGCCAGATATCATCTTGTGACTCTTATTGAGCGACATAGAAGGGATAATCCCGGAGTAGTAATGAAGAGTATAATCTTAGGCTGTACACACTACCCATACCTTGAGGAGACTTTAAAGAGAGTGGTATCTGAGCTTAGAGAGTATAGCATAGAGGGAGTTAATATTTATGGTGATATTCTTGATAGTAATCTTCTCTTTGTAGATCCCGCTCTCAATACTGCGAGAGAGACCTTCAAACTTCTCTTTGCAGATAGATTACTAAGGGATAGGGATTCCGGAGGGGCTCTTGATGGGTATATTTCGGTTCCTCATCCGGATCTTAATCCAAAAATGTTGGACAAGAACGGAAATTTGAGCTTTGATTTCAAATACGGAAGAGAGGCTTCAGATGAGATTCCTACAGTTTTGGTTGTTCCATTCTCAAATGAGAATATTAATAAGGAGAATCTAAAGAGGATTATGGAGAGGCTTCCTCTCTCTTTCTCCCTCATAAAAAACAATTTAATAAAAGAATGATCTATAAGTCAACCATTACGCCGGAGGAGATAGAGAGTTTGCCGGCGGCAGAGTTTCACGGAGAGATAAAAATTATTGATTGCAAGGATGATAACTACTTCGATGCAGTGTCATATCTGGAAAATCAAAAGATTATCGGCTTCGATACAGAGACAAGACCCTCATTCACTGCAAATACAAAAAGAAATACAGTTGCACTTTTACAGCTTTCGGGAAAGGATAGGGCATTTATATTCCGTCTTCACTCCCTTGGAGTTTTGCCGGAACTTGCCGAAATTCTTTCATCTGCAAAGATTATAAAGGTAGGGGCAGCCGTTAATGACGACATAAGATCTCTTCAGTACCACACGAAGTTTATACCAAAGGGTTTTGTAGATCTTCAGTCAATTGCCACTAACTGGGGAATTGAGGATAAGAGTGTTAGAAAATTGGCTGCTATAGTATTGGGAGTAAGGGTATCCAAATCTCAGCAGCTCTCAAATTGGGAGTTGTCGGACCTCTCATCCGCTCAGATTAATTATGCGGCAGTTGATGCCTGGATTTGTCAGAAGATGTATCTTAAACTGCTTAGTACACCCAGAATCAGACCTATCAGAGCTATTGCCGGTACATCTGTCTCACAAAAAAATGTGTAGATTATGGGAAACATATACCTTAAAAAGGGGAGAGATGAGTCTCTTAAAAGATACCATCCGTGGGTCTTTTCAGGAGCTATAGCCTCTGTTGACAAAGATTTGAGGGAGGGAGATATTGCCGGGGTCTTCTCATCTGAGGGCTCTCTACTGGGGTACGGCCATCTCCAGAGTGGCTCAATCGCCGTTCGTATGCTCAGCTTTGACAATCTGGCAACAGAACCATCTTTTTGGATAAAGCGGCTTGAGGATGCTTATAAGTTAAGGTGTTCCCATTTCAATAAAGATATCACTAACGCTTACAGACTTGTACACGGTGAGGGAGATCTGCTTCCCGGTCTTATTATTGATTACTATAACGGAACAGCTGTAATTCAGGCACACTCTGCCGGGATGTTTATGAGCAGACATCAGATTACAGAGGCACTTAAGTCACTCTATGGAGAGTCTCTTAATGCCGTTTATGACAAAAGCTCAACTACCGCCCCATTCAAAGCCGGACTGGATCTTGAGGATGGCTACCTCTTCCGTAGAGAGGGTTTTCTCAACAAAACAGAGAGTATTCTTGAGAATGGAAACAGTTTTCTGGTAGATTGGGAGAGCGGACAAAAGACAGGCTTCTTTCTGGATCAGAGGGAGAACAGGGAGCTGGTAAAGAGCTACTCAAAGGGAAGACGTGTTTTGAACCTCTTCTGCTATACCGGTGGTTTTACTGTATATGCCCTTAAGGGTGGTGCAATCTCGGCAGACTCGGTGGATAGCTCTTCCGGGGCTCTCGAGATGCTTAAGAAGAATATTGAGCTCAACTGGGGAGACTCCGGCCATAATCCCGGTTTTGTGCACAGAGCCTTTTGTGAAGATGCTATAACTTTTCTAAAGAACATTGAGCCCGGGAAATATGATCTTATAATAGTTGACCCTCCTGCTTTTGCCAAACACAGGGGTGCCCTCAAGAATGCGCTAAGGGCATATCAGCGTCTCAATTATGCAGCCATCTCTGCTATTGCACCGGGAGGCATTGTCTTCACATACAGCTGTTCTCAGGTGGTAGACAAGCTCTCTTTTGCAGAGTCTGTATTCTCTGCCGCAGCACAATGCGGGCGCAATGTTAAAATAATAGGGCGTCTTACCCAGCCTGCCGACCATCCTGTAAATATATTTCACCCGGAAGGGGAGTATCTTAAAGGGTTAGTTCTTTATGTAGATTAAACAGTAACATTAACTCACTTTATCAAGTATGGAGAAATTAGAGATACCAAAAGGGGATAAAACTGAGATTTATAAAACGCTTATCCCTCAGATTCACTCTCTTATTGAGGGAGAGTCTGATCTATACGCAAACCTTGCAAATATTTCCGCAGCCCTTAATGAGGCTTTCAACCACCTCTGGACCGGTTTCTATCTTGTAAAGAGCGACACCTCTACTCATGGCTCCGCTCTTGTTCTGGGCCCTTTTCAGGGACCTGTTGCCTGCACCAGAATTGCATTTGGTAAAGGGGTATGCGGAGCAGCATGGAGAGAGGGGAGGACAATCGTGGTTCCGGATGTAGATAAGTTTCCCGGCCATATTGCCTGCAGCTCACTTTCAAGATCGGAGATAGTTATCCCTTTCGAGCATAAAGGAGATATTGTTGCTCTTCTTGATATCGACAGTATCAATACAGATACTTTTGATGATATCGACTCTCACTATCTGAAACTTGTGATTCCGGATAATTTTTGGGAGAGATGTGGCTACAATTTATAACCAAACCTACAGTTTTTTTGCAGATATCAATGATAGCTGCTCTATCTCTTATTTGCGGTTGCGCAACTAAGAGCGATAAACTGATGGAGGTGGGCGTCAGCAAAGAGCTTGCCCTCTATAGAAAAGCCATACTATCCGATGTTGATTACTCTCTGAGCTTCTCCATCCCATCCTGCAAAGATTCATCAATAGAGGCAAAACTTACACTAACTTTTAACCTTGAGAGTCGCTCCGATGTTATACTCGATAGCAAGCTCTCTAATGACAGCTTAATAATCAGGGTCAATGGAGAGTCAAGAGCGATTAAAAACTTTAATGAGCATCTGCTAATCCCCTCACGATATCTCAAAAAGGGGATAAACACTATTGATATAGAGTTTATTGCAGGAGAGAGCTCGCTTAACAGAAGAGAGAATCTGATGTATACTCTTCTGGTACCTGATAGAGCCAGAACTCTTTTTCCATGCTTCGATCAGCCCGATATAAAGGCCTCATACACACTCTCTCTCGATATCCCGCTAGGCTGGGTGGCTGTGGCCAATGGAGCAGTGGAGAGCTCTGATACTACCGGAGAGAGGGTATCAATTCTCTTTTCTAAAACCGAACCTATCTCTACATATCTCTTCTCATTTGTTGCGGGAGAGTTTAAGGAGTTGAGAGAGATAAGGGGAGGGAGAGCTATCTCTATATTTCACAGAGAGGATGATCCCTACAAGGTCTCTCAGTGTGGAACTATCTTTGACCAGCTATACTACTCGTTAGAGTGGCTTGAGGAGTATACCGGAATTGCCTACCCTTTTCGCAAGTATGATATTATAATTGTCCCCGGGTTTCAGTATGGTGGTATGGAGCATGTGGGTGCTACACTTTACAGCGACAGAACAATGTTCCTCGACAGAAGCGCCACAATCACCGCCGAGCTTTCCAGAGCCTCTCTGATCGCCCATGAGACAGCCCATATGTGGTTTGGAGATTACGTTACAATGCCTTGGTTCGATGATGTCTGGATTAAAGAGGTGTTTGCTAACTGGTTTGCCTCTCAGATAGTCTCACCGCAGTTCCCGGAAATTGATCACCGACTCAATTTTATCAACAAATATTACCCTGCTGCCTATTCGGAGGAGAGGACCACAGGTACCAATCCTGTACAGCAGAGTCTTGATAACCTGAATAATGCGGGTCTTGTCTATGGTAATATAATCTACAATAAAGCTCCTATAGTGATGGAGAAGCTGGTAAGGAGAGTGGGAGAGGAGAAGTTTCGTCAGGGTATAAGGAGTTACCTTAACAGATACAGATACGGAAATGCCTCATGGGATCAGCTTATAGAGATACTGGACTCACTATCTCAGGATAATCTTACACATTGGAGCAACGTTTGGATAAAAGAGAGGGGTAGAGCACATATTGCTACCCACTTTACCGGTGATAGCGTAATTTATAAGCAGAGTGACCCTTTAGGCAGGGGCATTGTATGGGAGCAGGAGATTGTCTCAAATTGTGTTCCAAACTCAGATGGACTTGGTTATGCCCTTTTTCTTCTTGATTCTACAGAGTTTTTGAGGATAAAAAACATGCTTATCTCCGGAGAGCTTACTGATGATGTAACCAGATTATCGGTTATAATCAACCTTTATGAGAATCTTTGGTCAGGAGATGTTACACAGGAGTTGTTTACTGATGCAATGTGCGGTGCACTTATAAAAGAGAGTAACCCTATAATCTTTTCCAGGATCACCTCTTACCTTACATCGGAGTTGTTACGGGGGAGCTACCAAAGGATAGGGAGGGCTCTTTGGGATGTAATTGTTTCATCTCCTGATGTTCAGAAAAGGTCTATGGCTTATAATGCCTATGTTGATGTTGCCTCCTGCGAGGAGTCCGGAGAGAGAATGTTCATGATTTGGAGTAACCCGGTTAACTTTAATGAGGTTAAGCTTGGTGAGCGAGATCTGATGAGGCTCTCCTATGAACTTGCATTAAGGTATCCATTGAGGTGGAGTGAGATCAGGGAGACGCAGCTCTCCCGAATCACAGGAGAGGACCGAGTTAGGGAGTTTATGTTTATCTTTCCCTCGACATCACCATCTGCACAGGTGCGAGACTCTGTTTTTCAATCTCTTCTTATTACAGAAAACAGGGTCGTGGAACCATGGGCAGCCTCTGCACTATCATATCTCAACAGCAGACTTAGAGAGAAGGAGGCTTTAGGATATATATTGCCCGGACTAAATATTATTGGCGAGATTCAGAGAGATGGAGATATCTTCTTCCCGGTTAATTGGCTACGCTCTCTGTTGAGAGGCCACTCTTCTCCGGAGGCATCTGCTACTCTTTCGGATTTTATCAATCGGAGAGAGGATATACACCCTATGTTAAGATTAAAGATCCTTCAACAATCATATCATCTTTTAAGATAGAATGAAAAATCAGTCTAAAGCTCTGATAATGGGTGGCTTTGTAGTCCTTTTTTGGGCTACGGTTGCCACTGCGTTTAAGATTGCACTGGATGGAATGAGCTTTATTATGCTTCTTACTATTGCATCTTTCACAGCTCTTGTTATATCTTTTGGCGAAATTGTGAGATCGGGCAGGATAGGTGAAATTCTTAAACATCTTAAGAACAGAAGTTATTTATTTAAAGGTGCTCTTCAGGGGCTGCTCAATCCCTTTCTCTACTATCTTATATTATTGAAGGCCTACTCACTTTTACCTGCTCAGATTGCTCAACCTCTTAACTACTCCTGGCAGATTGTTCTTCTGATTATGATCTCTATACGCTTCCGTCAGAGATTAAAGTGGTATCAGGCACTTGGTATAGCGGTAAGCTTTACCGGAATAGTTCTTCTCTCCGGGAACAACTCAGCCTCTTTAGATGGAGTACTATCGGTTACCGGAATTATTTTGGCATTAGGTAGTACGTTTATATGGGCAACATACTGGCTTTCAAAGATCAATACAAAAGAGGACTCTTCAATATCACTCTTTATCAACTTTCTGTTTGGATCGTTGTATATATCTATTTTATCTCTGTTTTACCCTACTGAGTTTCCCTCCCTTAAACCTTTTCTGGCAGCTCTCTATGTTGGTTTTTTTGAGATGGGGATCACATTTATTCTATGGGGTAAAGCTCTAAACCTTGCAACAGACCGTCCTACACTTACACAGATCACCTATCTCTCTCCTGCTCTTTCATTGATATTAATCCATTTTGTTTTGGGAGAGGAGATAGGAGTGGTGACTGTAGTTGCTCTTGTTTTGATTATCTCCGGCATCTTTATCAGTAATTTCAAAAAGCAGAGATGATTTCCGTTTCTCTTTTTTGGGGGATTGAAATAAATAGCTATCTTTGCAAACTCAAAACGGTACCCTGGCCGAGTGGTTAGGCAACGGTCTGCAAAACCGTGAACAGCAGTTCGATTCTGCTGGGTACCTCACAAATTTTAACATTTATATAGGTTGTCCGTTTTCGGGCAACCTTTTTTGACTTACATAAACAGACAAAGAGGCTATCTTTAAAAGAGAGCCTCTTTGATTGAATCACACATAACT
>CAZCXB010000007.1:0-26772 GCA_964502485.1 uncultured Muribaculaceae bacterium
TGTGGTAACGAACACCAGGAAGGTCTTTAACACGACCACCGCGAACAAGCACAATTGAGTGCTCCTGAAGGTTGTGACCTTCACCCGGTATATACGCGTTCACCTCTTTCTGGTTTGTAAGGCGTACACGAGCTACTTTACGCATAGCTGAGTTTGGTTTTTTAGGAGTTGTAGTGTAAACACGTACACATACTCCGCGTCTCTGAGGACAAGAGTCAAGTGCGCGAGATTTACTTTTCTCTACGATAACCTCACGTCCCTTGCGAACTAACTGTTGAATTGTTGGCATAATTACTTGTTATTCTTAGCGTTAACTATTTTCGTTATACAAAACGGGTTGCAAAGGTAAGACTATTTTCTTTAATTACAAACAACTTATTCACAATTTGCATTGGAAATATGAGCTAAATTTGCATTATAACTACGGCTAATAACCATAAGAGATAAAGCAATGAATATTTCAGAAAAATCACAGGCTTACATAAGTCAGGAAGAGAGATACGGAGCACACAACTACCACCCGCTTGAGGTGGTGCTCTCAAGAGGAGAGGGTGCGTATGTATGGGATGTGGACAATAAAAAATACTTCGATTTTTTATCTGCCTACTCTGCAGTCAATCAAGGACATTGCCATCCAAAGATTGTTGATGCCCTAGTAGACCAGGCAAAAAAACTTTGTCTTACATCGAGAGCATTTTATAACGACTGTTTAGGCCCTTACGAAGAGTTTATTCATAACTATTTCGGATACGATAAGGTTCTTCCGATGAACTCCGGAGCAGAGGCAGTAGAGACAGCATTAAAACTTGCAAGAAGATGGGGTTATGCTGTTAAAGGAATTCCGGAGAATCGTGCACTTATTGTTGGTTGTGAGGGTAACTTCCATGGAAGGACCATCTCCATTGTTTCATTGTCAACAGATCCTGATTCATATGCCGGATACGGCCCATTTACTCCCGGACTAATTAAGATACCGTATAATGATATAAAGGCACTTGAGAAGGTTCTTATTGAGAGTGGAAATAATATTGCTGCTTTTATTGTTGAGCCTATCCAGGGTGAGGCTGGAGTATTTGTTCCGGATGATGGGTATCTAAAAAAGTGTTCTGAGCTTTGTAAGAGACATAATGTTCTGTTTATTGCAGATGAGGTTCAGACAGGGATAGCACGTACAGGTAAGATGCTTTGCTGTGATCACGAAGATGTGAGACCAGATATAGTTATTCTTGGAAAAGCAATCTCAGGTGGAGTTTTACCGGTTTCTGCCGTTCTTGCAGATGACCAGATTATGCTCACCATCAAACCGGGAGAGCATGGATCTACATTCGGAGGATTTCCTCTTGCATGTAGAGTTGCTACTGCTGCTCTTGAAGTTGTAAAAGATGAAAAACTTACAGAAAAAGCAACATATTTAGGAGAGATATTCAGAAATGAGTTTCGCTCGTTTGACTCACCCTTTATATCTCTTGTAAGAGGCAAAGGGCTGCTCAATGCTATAGTTGTAAAGCCATACAATGGAAAAGAGGCCTGGGATGTATGTGTTAAGATGGCAGAGAACGGAGTTATTGCAAAACCAACTCATAAGCATATCATTCGCTTTGCTCCGCCTTTGGTAATTACCGAGGAGGAGCTAATGACTGCGATAGGGATTATAAAAGAGACATTCCGATCACTTGAAAAATAAGAAGATGCAATCTACATCAAAAATTTTAATGGTTAGACCCGTAAAGTTCGGGTTTAACGAACAGACATCTAAGAATAACTCTTTTCAGGTTAGAGGATATGAAGAGAGCGCAGGAGAGAGAGCTGTGAATGAGTTTGACGAATTTGTGAAATTATTGATAGACAAAGGTGTCGAGGTTGTTGTGGCAGAGGATACTCCCGAACCTCACACCCCGGATTCAATTTTTCCAAACAACTGGTTTTCAACACATGAAGGCGGAACATTGGTGCTATACCCAATGTTTGCCCCAAACAGAAGAGAGGAGAGGAAGCCGGCTGTAATCTCTCTGATAAGAGAGGAGTTTAAGGTAAAAAGAGTTGTAGATCTTACACATCACGAAGAGTCCGGTGTCGCTCTTGAGGGAACCGGGAGTATGATAATAGACAGAGACAACAATCTGGTTTACGCCTGCCGCTCTCCAAGAACAGATGAGAAGATCCTTGAACAGTTTTGCGAAGAGCTCGACTACGACTACTTTATTTTTGGAGCTTCGGACGCTGCCGGAGAGGCCATCTATCACACCAATGTTATGATGTGCGTAGCAAGTGATTTTGTGGTGGTTTGTCTGGATGCTATCGGTGATATAGATGAGAGGGAGAACCTTATAGGTTTGATAGAGGAGAGTGATAAGGAGATTATCGAGATCTCCATGGAGCAGATGTCAGAATTTGCCGGCAATATGCTAGAGGTTATTAATAAAGAGGGAGAGAGGTTTTTGGTTATGTCACAAAGAGCCAAAAATTCACTTAACCAAGATCAGATAGATGCTATTGAAAGCTACTGTGAAATTCTTTCACCCGACCTTACAACTATTGAAAACAATGGAGGGGGCTCGGCCAGATGTATGATGGCAGAACTCTTTTAACCAGCTGTTTGTCAGAGAACGCTCTCCTTAATAAAACCGCCACGATATGCAGATACCAGATGGATAAGGTCATCTATCTGACGTTGTACTTGTGCTCCTATATCGGTGTCTCTTACAAGCTTTCGTTTATTGCTGAACTCCACAACAGTTGTTTCGGATATGATATCATCCCCATCCCTGATAGCCTTTGCTGTGGTTACAAATGGTTGATGCTGAATTAGCTGCAATCCATGAGAGTTGTAGATAAGTGTGTAGCCGGCAATACCGGTCTCAGACTGGTATGCTTTCGAGTATCCGCCATCAATCACAAGCAGCTTCCCTTCTGCCTTGATAGGAGACTCCCCCTTGCCGGTCTTTACAGGAATATGGCCGTTGATTATATGGCTCTGCTTATCCTCTATCCCGAACTCCTTAAGGATCATTTCGCAAATCTCACGATTATCCTTCATATAGTAGTAGTGTCCCTTCTTCTCTTTATGTGTCTCCTTGTCTGCAATAAAGTACCTCTCAAAGGTTGCCATCTTCTCCTTGTCAAATGGGGGAGAGTAGGGGCCACACCACAGATACCAGATAATATCCTTTCCGGCTGTCTTTCCCGGTTTTCTTCTCTCTTCAAAGAAAGCTTGCCTTACAAGTTTATCTATCTTGTCGAACAGAGCTTTTCCTGCATACTCCTCACCCTGAATCTTAACCCTCTTAAGAGTTCCGTCAGCATTTAGAGGAACAGAGCCGTGGTATAACAGATTTGAGTTTCTTACCAAATAGAGAGAGCCGTTATTGTACATACATCTCATATGCTTTTTAAGCTTTTCGCTTGAAAGGAAGTAGTGCATAAGTTTGCTTACAACATCCTGCTCCTCCTCTGTCAGTTTGTACGGATTTGAAGGGTCAATGGTTGGAAAATTGTTATCCTTTAAAGGGTAGTCTGTTCCGGCAATTTTTACGGTTCCGTTTTTGTAATCTATAAGATGAAGGTGCTTCCTGTCTTCCATTCCAAACTCCCTGTTCCTGTCAATTACTGCCCCCTCCAACTTGAATTGGATTACAGTTATTGCCTTATGCATCTGGGAGATAATCTTTATATCCTTAGTTTTTACAGGCTCATCTTCGTTGTTCTTTGGTTTAAAAAGTGCACATGGGTCATCACTGTACGTCTCCATAGCAAAGGAGGCAAGAGGCATAAGGTTGATGCCGTAACCCTCTTCAAGAGTCTTAAGATTTGCATACCTTAACGACATCCTTACTACGTTTGCCATACAAGCCTCACTGCCGGAAGCAGCACCCATCCATACAATATCATGGTTTCCCCACTGAATATCGAAGTTATGGTAGTTGCAGAGAAGATCCATAATTATGTGTGCTCCCGGACCTCTGTCGTACACATCTCCTATAACATGAAGGGAGTCTATTGTAAGTCTCTGGATAAGATTGCAAATAGCAATAATGAAGTGCTCTGCCCGTCCTGTAGAGACTATGGTTGAGATAATTGCAGAGATATAGTCATGCTTGTTTGGTTCCGAAAGTGATTCGTGTAGAAGCTCCTGAATGATATATGAGTACTCTGCAGGAAGAGCCTTTCTTACTTTGGAGCGGGTATATTTAGAAGAGACATTACTGCAAACACTTATCAGCTGCACAAGAATCATCTTGTACCAGTCATCAATATCTTTCCCCTCCCTCTCCTTGATTATAGATAGCTTCTCTTTTGGATAGTAGATTAGTGTGCAAAGCTCTCTCTTCTCCTGCTCCCTTAACCTGTGACCAAATATTGTCTCCACTTTTTTACGGATAACTCCGGATGCATTCTTAAGGACATGACGGAAAGCTTCATGCTCCCCGTGAATGTCGGTAAGAAAATGTTCTGTCCCTTTTGGCAGATTAAGGATGGCCTCGAGATTGATAATCTCGGTAGTAGCATCAGATATGGTGGGAAAGCTCTTTGCAAGAAGGTTAAGGTACTTAAGGTCTTTCATAGTCAGGCGTTTAAGAGGTAGTATACTTTTCAATGACTTTAGCCAGATTTGTAATCTTTATTGGCTTTGTAATTATGTCGTTACAGCCTGCCTTATAGGCTCTTTGATGATCTGCCTCAAAAGCATTTGCTGTCTGGGCAATAATAGGCACATCAGGAGATAATGCACGAATCTCCCTTGTTGCTTCAATACCATCCATAACAGGCATCTTGATGTCCATAAGTATAATGTCTGGATTATACTTCCGGAACATATTCACAGCAGTGAGCCCATCTACTGCCCAAATAATATCGTACTTCTTGGAAAGGACTATTTTAAGGAAGAGGAAATTACTCTCAAGATCTTCTGCTATAAGTATAAGTGGACGTCTCCCTTTTGAGAGTCTCGGTACAATCTCTGTACGCTCAGCTTCTGAATCGGCTGACCCCGGAGTGAGGCTCTTTTCTGAATGTTCACCCAGAGCAAGCCTGATATTGTAGGTAAGTGTGCTTCCTTTGCCTAGCTTAGACTCAGCCCAGATATTGCACCCTAACTTCTCTGTAATTGCTTTACATATTGAGAGCCCCAATCCGGATCCTGTGACAAATTCACTTACTTTATAAAATCTGTTAAAAACATTATCTAACTGCTCCTGAGTCATCCCGGTTCCTGTATCGGATACAGATACAAATGCATAGTCGCTCTCGGTTTCGATTGTGATTTTCACCTCTCCCTCGTGAGTAAACTTAAGTGCATTATTGATAAGATTTGTGAGGATCTGTCTGTTTCTTAGCAGATCGGTCTTTACAAATATCTCATTTGCCGGGAGGGCGAGCTCAAATTTGACCTTAGAGTCATGGGGGAGAGTGTACTCTTTAACTATCTCTTTAATCTGATTGTTGAGCGAGAACTCCTCAAGAACAAATGCCATAGAGCCCGATTCTATTCTCGAAAGATCAAGAATACTGGTAAGCAGAGAGGAGAGCATCTTCGCGTTTTTGTTGATTATATCGGAGAACTCCATCTTCTCTTTATCGGTATAACCCGGGTCGGTCAGAAGAGATGTAAAGCCTACAATTCCATTGAGAGGAGTACGAATCTCATGACTCATATTTGTAAGGAAATTGGTTTTAAGTCTATCTGACTCCTCTGCCTTTATCTTCGCCTCAATAAGCTCCTCCTCTCTCTTTTTGTGATCTTCGACCATAAAATCCATCCCAAAAATGTAGTTTCTCTCTGCATTTGTCTGATTCTGAATTCGCGTAACCCCTCTTCTCTCCCACCACTCGTAACTCTTTCCCTGATCCTTGGATAGGCGGAACTGAACTGCGAATCTCTCTACCCTTTGAGATATCATCATTGAGAGATAGTCAGATAATCTTTCGCGATCTTCCGGATGAACAAGAGGGAGGAAGTTGTCGATTATATCCCGGTCTCTGATATCATATCCCGTAAGTCTCTCAATATTCTCTCCGTAGGTGTATAATCCTGTAGTGGTATTAAGTGACCATGTGTAGGACTGAGCCGACTCAAGAGCTATGTTTAGAAATACGTTCTTGTTTATCACTTCAAGAGAACGGTTCAGACTCTCTCTTGTAAGTCTCCTGTATTTAAGGTGATAGAGAGATATCAAAAGGCCGGAGGCCATTAAAACAAGGAATAGGACAGATATAAATATAACCTCGCTTCCATAATCATCTACAATACTAGGAGGACGGTTGATAAGAGCGGCCTCTTTGGGGAGATTTCTAAGACTGATTCCCCACTTTGTAACAACGTTGAAATCAAAAATAAGAGAGTAGTCACTGATAGTATCCCGTATCACTTCTCCCGGTTTAAGCCTCTTTGCAATTGCTGCAGCACGTGCTCCGGTCTCCCTCCAGTTTACTGTATATCCGCCAAAAGTACCGCTTCCCAGCATTATGTCACGGGTTATAAAAACAGGATAACTCTCTAAAAGAGAGACAAAAGGATAGTACTCTCCATTAAAATTGTAGTTCCCGTAAGAGTCAACCAACCAAGACGATAAAATGATAAAGCTATTTTCCGGGAAAGCTCTTATTGTATCTGTAAAAGATTTGAAATCGGGATATTCCGGTCTTAAGTAATGGATATTGATTTTATCCTCATAGGGCTTAAGCTGGTTCTTAGCCACCCTTGTCTCAATATCTCCTAAGGGTCCGTTATCTGTGATTATAATAACATTACGGGTTTTTGGAAAGATCTTGGTACCAAGTAGGATATTCTCGCGAAAGAACATAGTTGCAGTGATTGATGATATTCCGTCTAACGGTACCTCATCCGACTCGCCTATCTCTACCGATATAACAGGTATCTTCTCATTAATAAGGGAGTCTATTATGAAACTCTCTGCTCCTTCCTCAGAATCCTTATTTAAGCTTGATGTAAGTAATCCGGATTCTCTATCCGGGAGATAGCCCGAGAATCCTGCAAAAATCTCACGATCCCTCTCTGAATTGTGTATTTTTGTGTATATTAGCAGAAAGTTATTTTTCCTGTTATCCTCAGATGAATCTCTCCCGGAAGCAACTCCGGCAGACGATGCCGTAAAAAGGATAATAAAAATAAACCGGGTTAAAAATGATATTTTTTGAGCCATAACCGACAGTGATTAAAAGTTTGCGGGCAGAACCCATCCCCAAATATAGCAAAATTATTGCAAATGAAATATGTTAAGATTAAATAATTTAATTAACTTTTAAAATATAATCACAATGAATTTTCAACTGCCGGCACTACCCTACTCCAAAGATTCGCTCAATCCGGTTATCAGCACCGGAACTATTGATTTTCACTACGGGAAGCATCACCAGACCTATGTGACAAATCTTAATAACCTCATTAAAGGAACTCCATTCGAAAACATGTCTCTAGAGGAGATAATACTCAAATCGGATGGTGCAATATTCAACAACGCTGCTCAGGTGTGGAACCACACATTCTACTTCTACTCTTTTACCCCTGTTGCCGGAAACGGTATGCCTAAAGGTGAACTTGCAGCTGCAATAGAGAGGACTTGGGGCACATTTGAAGATTTCAAGAGGGAGTTCAATGCTGCCGCCCTCTCGCTATTTGGGTCGGGCTGGGCATGGCTTGTGAAGAATCAGGAGGGAGAGCTCTCTGTTTTAAAGGAGAGTAATGCAGGTAATCCTCTTACAAAGGGGTATATTCCAATAATGACTTTCGATGTTTGGGAGCACGCCTACTACTTAGATTATCAAAACAGAAGAGCAGATTATCTTGCATCGCTCTGGACAATTTTAGATTGGGGAGTGATATCTGCAAGGTATTAAACCCTAAGCTGCTATTTTACTGCCTTTGCAAGCACCTCTCTCTTTAACAAGAGGGACATCATTACCGTTCTCACTATCAGGTGAGACATATATGCTGCATAGAGTGCCTGAAGTGCAAACGTGCTCTCTAAGGCGTAGTAGGTAACAAAGAATGATGCAGCAGATATAAGCATAGTGTCGCGGATTGCGACAGAGGCAGTTGCCCCTATGAAAATCCCGTCAAGGATAAAAGCGATACAGCTAAGTAGAGGAACAGCAAGAAGCCATGGTAAATAAGTAGATGCTGAGGCAAGCACCTCCTGGTTGTTGGTCATTAGACGAAACACCGGTTCTCCTGCAAAAGCGTAGAGGATAGTTGAGACAAATGCAATTGCAAATGTCCATATAAATAGTACTCTTATTGCCTTTTTAAGAGAGAAGAGATCTTTGGCACCCACAAAACGTCCGACAATTGCCTCTCCTGCGTATGCGAATCCATCTACGAAATAGGAGTAAAGTAGCATAAGTTTCATCATTATGGTGCTCACTGCCAATAGATTATCTCCATACCTTGCGGCAATACTAGTGAATCCGGAATAGACAAGAAGAAGAGATGTGGAGCGTAGAAAAAGATTTCCGTTAAGTACAAAGAAGCTCTTCATCTCCTTAATCTTGAGACTTGCCTTAATGTTGATGTAGTGAAACAGCTTTCTATAGTAAACGTAGATAAGTATCAGAGCTATTGTGAGACCTATATACTGTGAGAGCAGCGTGCCCAATGCTATTCCCGGAATCCCCATGTTCATCCAAATCCCGAAGAAGATACTAAGAATGAGGTTAAGAACATTTACCGTTACATCAACCACCATTGGACTTATTGTGTTCTGCATCCCAATAAACCAGCCCTTGAATACAAAAAGGGAGAGTGTTGCAGGTGCAGCCCATATCCGAATAAAGAAATATTCTCTTGCAAGAGACTCTACCTGAGGGGTACAATCCACAATCAAAAATGCAGCCTCAAGATAGATAAGTTGTACTGCCCATATTACCATTGCAGATAGAATAGCTGTACCAACCGCCTGAACAAGTACCCGAAAAGCATCTTTGAAATCTCTTCTTCCGTAAGCCTGTGCTGCATATCCGCCTGTCCCTACTCTCAGAAACCCCATGTTCCAGTATAGAAGATCAAAAAGCATTGTTGCAATGGCAATTCCTCCTATACTTGCCGCATCTCCCAACCTACCCGCAATCGCGAGATCTACCATACCTACAAGAGGAACTGTTATGTTTGCAAGAATACTGGGTCCGGCTAATTTTAGAATCCTTCTGTTCATCTGTACTTATCCTCCTCTTCAAGCATACTCAGATAAGAGACATATCTCTCTTCGGTTATCTCCCCCCGCTCAACTCCCCTCTTGACTGCACAGTCGGGTTCGTGAGTGTGTGTGCAGGGAGCAAACCTGCAGTTATCAAGGAGACGAAGCATCTCAGGGAAGTAGTGGCTGAGCTCCTCTCTCTCCATCTCTATAAGACCAAACCCTTTTATCCCGGGGGTATCAATAATAAAGCCTCCGCTATAGAGAGGGTGTATTTCGTAAAACGTTGTAGTGTGTTTACCCTGTCTGTGGTAATCTGAGATATCACCAGTTCTTAAAGTGAGCTGAGGGTCTAGAGCGTTTATAAGTGACGATTTACCCACGCCTGAGATTCCGGAGAATAGTGAGACCTTACCATTACACTCCTCCCTTATCTGCTTTGTATTGATGCCCATCTTCCCCGATGTCTCAATAATTTGGTAGCCGGCACTTATATTATAGATCTGTTTAAAATCATCTACAATGGCGTTGTTGACGTTTTCAAACAGATCGATCTTGTTTAATATTATCTTCACAGGGATCTTATACGCTTCACAAGTAACCAGAAAACGATCTATAAACTCAAATTTTGTCTCCGGGAAACTGAGAGTAACCAGAAGAAATACCTGATCTAAGTTGGCGGCAATAATATGAGCCTGCCTTGAGAGGTTTGTAGATTTTCTGATTATATAGTTCCTTCTGGGCAGTACCTCTGTAATAACACCGCGACTATCTCCCTCTTTTTCATACAGAACACGGTCTCCGACAGCTATGGGGTTTGTTGTACTGCTACCTTTTAAGCGAAGCTTACCCTTTAGTACACAAGTTTTTACATCCCACTCAGGTAGGTTGCTAACCAGATACTGACTTCCGGTGTGTTTTACGACTGTTGCCTCTTCCGTTTTTTTTATTTCCACGGCCGCGAATATACGAAATTGTTGAAAAAGGGTTAGCTTTGCCGGAAAATAATTCTTTTTGTATGTTTACCATTAGTGAGATAGATTCAATAGTAGAGAAGGGGATATTCTCTCTTGATCTTAAAGGTGAGCCGGGTGAGCTTTACAATCCCATAGAGTACCTGATATCAATCGGAGGAAAAAGGTTGCGTCCAAAAATTGCCATTCTAACATATAACCTCTTCTCCGACAAGATAGAGAGGTCGATAATCTATCCGGCAATGGGACTTGAGATCTTTCACGGGTTTACCCTGATTCATGATGATATTATGGACAATGCCGACATGAGGCGTAACCGTATGACTGTTCATAAAAAGTGGAACAACAACATTGCAATTCTCTCCGGAGATGTAATGTGTATAAAATCTTATCAGTATATCTCGGAAGCGCCGGCAGACAAGCTAAAGAGTGTGATGGATCTCTTCTCGTTAACGGCTGCTCAGGTATGTGAGGGGCAGCAGTACGATATGAATTTTGAGTCACTCTCGTTTATTACGATGGATGACTATATCGGTATGATTGGTCTTAAGACTGCCGTACTGATTGCGGCATCAGCGAAAATAGGATCAATAATAGGTGGAGCGCCGGCTGCAACATCTCAGGCAATTTATGATTACGGCTATCAGCTGGGTCTGGCTTTTCAGATTAAAGATGACTATTTCGACAGTTTTGGAGAGAGCGCCCTTTTTGGAAAGAGGATAGGGGGGGATATTATTTGCGGGAAGAAGACATGGCTGCTTGCAGAGTCTCTAAGAAGATGTGACCCGGCAAAAAGGAGGGTTCTTCAGGATCTTATCAAGAGTAATGATATTGGAGAAAAAGAGAAAATCGAGAGGGTCCTAACCATTTATCAAGAGCTTGGCATAAAGAGTGCAGCAGAGGAGGCCATGGAGAGTTACCACAAGAAGGCTATATCTGCCCTTGACGGAGCTTCGCTTGGCAAAGACCAGAGAGAGCGTCTTGTTGAGTTTGCAGATCAAATTATTAACAGAGAGAAGTAGAAAAATTATTATGTCATTCAGCAACAATTGTAACACTATATTTGACAGATGTGTCAACGACTATCATCTAAGCAACAATACAGATGCACCTTGTGTTAATCCATACCCGGAGAGGAGTCTTGAGTGGTATCTTTATTCAAAGAACTGGATTGATGCTGTTCAGTGGCATCTCGAAGATATAATAAGGGATCCGGGGATTAATCCTGTTGATGCTCTTGCAATTAAAAGAAGGATAGACCATTCAAACCAGGATAGAACAGATATGGTTGAGCTTATAGACAGCTACTTTATGGAGAGGTACTCCTCCGTAAAAGTTACTGAGGGGGCGAAACTGAATACCGAAACCCCTGCATGGGCTGTTGACCGCCTCTCGATTCTTGCACTTAAGATTTACCATATGAAGCAGGAGAGTGTGAGAGAGGATGCCTCTGAATCCCATAAAGCTATTTGCACCGAAAAGTACAATACACTTTTGACTCAAAGGGAGGACCTCTCGGGTGCAATTGATAATCTGCTTGAGGATATTGAGAGCGGATTAAAATATATGAAGTTTTATAAGCAGATGAAGATGTATAATGACCCTGCTTTAAATCCTGTGCTTTATGCGGGAAAAACCACATAAACATATAGTTGTTCTAAGGTTCTCTGCATTGGGAGATGCCGCTATCGCTTCACCGCTTCTAAAAGCCTATGCAGCATCAAATGGTGACACCATATTTACGATGGTCTCAAACCCCATGCTTCGCCCCCTCTTTACCGGAGTCGGGAACCTCAAATTTTTAGCAGCCGATTTTAAGGGAGAGCATAAAGGATTTCGTGGAGTTCTGAAGCTATTTAGAGAGATAATGGAGTTACACCCATCGGCAATTGCAGATATCAACTCTGTACTCAGAACATTTATTTTGAGGGCTCTATTTCTGTTTTCAAGGGTCCCTCTCTCATTTTTAAGAAAAGGGAGGAGAGAGAAGAGAGTGCTCACCCGCCGGGACAATAAAAAATTGAGAGAGTTGAAACCTACAATCCGTAGATACGAAGAGGTGCTTATATCTCTTGGATTAAAAGATATCGGGTTCAGTTACTCAAAGCCTGAAATTAGAATCAGAGAAGATAGAGAGGGTATAACTCTCGCGATAGCCCCTTTTGCCAACAACAAAGGGAAGATATGGCCATTAGAGCTTATGGAACAGCTTGTTGCAAGATTAAATAACAATCATAACTTTAAGATTCTTCTTTTTGGAGGAGGTAAAAGTGAGATTGCAATATTGAAGAGCTGGGAGGATAAATACTCAAGAGTTGAATCTGTTGCAGGCAGGTTAACCTTTGAAGAGGAGCTTGATCTGATACAAAAGTCAGATCTTATGATATGTATGGACTCTGCAAATATGCACTTTGCCTCATGTGTAGGAACGCCTGTCCTCTCTATTTGGGGGGCAACACACCCCTTTATAGGGTTCTACGGATGGGGACAGGAGCCATCAATGGCCCTGCAGGTCTCACTCGAGTGCAGACCATGCTCAACATCAGGTAAGAGGGAGTGCTTCAGGGGAGACTACCTCTGCCTAAACTCCATTACTCCGGAGGATGCCGAGGCAAGAGTTCTCACTTTTTTAAAGGATAGGTATGAATAGTATTACAAGAGAGCTAATAAGGCCGGAGGAGATTGAGATAATGGCTCCCGCAGGGAATTATGAGTCACTTATGGCTGCAATCCAGGGTGGGGCTGACTCAGTCTATTTTGGTGTAGGCGATTTGAATATGCGTTCTCACTCAGCAAATAACTTCACAATCGACTCTTTGGAGGAGATATCTAAGATTTGCAGAGAGGCAGGTGTAAAATCATATCTAACCTTGAACATTGTACTATATGACAGTGACCTTGACTCTATGCGAAAAACGGTAGATGCCGCAGTGAGTGCCGGTATCTCTGCAATTATTGCCTCAGATATGGCAGCACTGCTATACGCAAAAGAGGCCGGGATGGAGATTCATATATCCACACAACTGAATGTCTCAAATATTGAGAGTGTAAGATACCATGCACAGTTTGCGGATGTGATAGTTTTGGCGAGAGAACTCACTCTTTTTCAGGTTAGGAGTATCTATGATACTATTGTAAAAGAGAGAATTACAGGACCATCAGGAGAGCTTCTTCGTCTGGAGCTATTCTGCCATGGGGCGCTATGTATGGCTGTCTCCGGCAAATGTTACCTCAGTCTTCATGAACACAATGCATCTGCCAACAGAGGCTCTTGCTATCAGCTTTGCCGCAGAGGTTACCAGGTTACAGATATTGAGACCGGATCATCACTTGAGATAGACAATAAATATATAATGTCCCCTAAGGATCTATCCACAATAAAGTTTATTGATAAGATAATTGACTCTGGGGTGAGGGTGCTTAAAATTGAGGGGAGGGCAAGGGCTCCTGAGTATGTCAAGGCAGTAACAAGGGCATACAGAGTTGGGGCAGATGCGGTTTGTAACGGAGAGTACACCCCGGGCTTAATAGAGGAGCTTGAGAAGAGTCTCTCTTCGGTTTTCAACAGAGGCTTCTGGGATGGCTACTACCTGGGTGCGCCTCTTGGAGAGTGGAGTGAGGTTTATGGAAACAAAGCAACCAAGAAGAAAGAGTATGTAGGCAAGGTGACAAATTTCTTTACTAATCTCTCTGTTGCAGAGGTTCTTGTAGAGTCGGGAGAGTTATGTGTTGGAGATTCGCTTCTTATAATCGGGCCATCTACGGGGGTTTTCGAATACACAGTAAGCGAGATTAGGGTAGAACTTGTATCTGTAGATAGGGCGATAAAGGGGGAGTACTGCTCAATACCTGTTGAGGAGGGGGTTAAACTGCGTCGTTCTGATAAATTATATATTTGGAAATAGGTTATACACTTTATATGGATAAAATAAGCGGGAAGCTTCCGGATAGCAGAGTTGCCGAATTTATTAAGGAGCATCACCTTGCTACCCTATCGGTGACTGACGGAAAAGATATCTGGAGCTGGCATGCCTTCTACCACTATAATCAAGATGAAGCTCTGTTTACCTTTACATCTGAGGATAAGACCAGACATATCAAGATGTTTAATAATTGCTCCAACAGAGTTGTCTCCGGCGCAATTGGGCTTGAAACCGAGAAGATAGGAGTAATTCGCGGAGTTCAGTTTTGTGCAGTAATGGAGAGATGTGATGGGTCGTTACTTAATAAAAACCGCCTCAGCTATCTGAAACGGTTTCCATATGCAATTCTTAAAGGGGGCGATCTCTGGACACTCACTGTAACAGAGATGAAGTTTACCGATAACCGGCTTGGGTTTGGCACTAAGATTCTCTGGAAAAGAGAGACTCTTAAAGATTAAAAGCACCCTTTATCTCCTCAGTAAGGTCAATCTTCTCCCACCCAAAGAACTGTACCTCTTCTTTCACAACCTTGCCATTGACAACCAGCTCAACCTCGCCCGTAAACGGGTCTCTACCCATATGTCCATATGCAGCGGTAAGCTCATAGATAGGTTTCTTAAGGGAGAATCTGGAAATAATATTAGCGGGGCGCAAGTCAAAAATTGAGTCTATCTTTTGAGCAATTTGACTGTCGGTGATATTTTTGTCCGGATAGTTTCTGAAGCCTGTTCCAAAGGTATTCACAAAGATGCTTACAGGACGGGCAACCCCAATGGCATAGGCGAGCTGTACCAGCACCTCGTCTGCAACACCGGCTGCCACAAGGTTCTTGGCAATATATCTTGCAGCATAAGCAGCCGAACGGTCAACCTTGCTCGGGTCTTTTCCTGAGAAAGCCCCTCCTCCGTGAGCCCCCTTTCCTCCATAGGTATCTACAATGATTTTTCTGCCTGTAAGGCCGGTATCACCGTGAGGACCTCCAATCACAAACTTGCCGGTTGGGTTAACATGAAGAATATAGTCGTCTCTAAAGAGCTCCCTTGTCTCTTTGGGCAATCTTCCCATAATTCTTGGGATAAGGATGTTTTTGACATCGCTCTTTATCCTCACCTGCATAGAGTCGTCTGTGTCAAACTCATCATGCTGAGTTGAGATGACTATTGTGTGTACCCTTGCCGGGGTGTTGTCGTCATTATACTCGATTGTAAACTGACTCTTGGCATCCGGACGAAGGTATGGCATCAACTCTGTCTCCCTTCTGATTTTTGCAAGCTCCATAAGAGCAATGTGTGACAGTGTCAGTGGAAGCGGCATATACTCCTCTGTATCTCTGCATGCATAACCGAACATCATCCCTTGGTCACCTGCCCCCTGCTCCATAGGGTTTGTAACCTCTACTCCCCTGTTGATGTCGGGAGACTGTTCGTGGATGGCAGAGAGAATTCCACAGGAGTTCCCGTCGAACATATATTCAGCTTTTGTATATCCTATGCGGTTTATAACCCGCCTTGCAACCTGCTGGATATCTACCCAGGCATTGGATTTAACCTCACCTCCTATCACTGCAAGTCCTGTGCTGACAAAGGTTTCGCAAGCGACTTTTGATTCGGGGTCTTTTCTTAGAAATTCATCTAAGATTGCGTCTGAAATCTGGTCGGCAACCTTATCCGGATGCCCCTCCGATACAGACTCTGAAGTAAATAGATATGACATTTTTCAAATATTGTTAATAATGTAAAACACTCTCCATGGGAAAGAGTTCTGCCTGGCCGAGATGCTGTTCTTATGAAATTTTCTGAAAAATTGAAGAGCAAATAATTGCAACCTCTCTCTATTATAGAAAATTACGGAACGTTTTAGCATTTTTTTTTGTGGTTGCAAGCAGTCAAATCTCTCCACATTTTTCGGCGGCAAAGTTAGAGAAAAAAACTTATTAACCAAATATTGACAATTTATTCTTTTTTATTTATATATCTCTGTATATGTGACATATGAGAGAATATGTTAGTTTAGAAGATTTTGTTAAATATTCATAATTAATTGTAGTGAATCGGAGGGAAATTCCTATTTTTGCGACAGAATACCTAACAAATTATTTAAATATTTATGAAACAAACGATTAAGCAATTTGCCCTTACGGCTTTGAGTTTGTTCGTAGCTTTTGCAGCTTTTGCACAGGTTACGACATCCTCTATGAGTGGTCGCATTACTGAGGCAGATGGAACTCCGGTTATCGGAGCTGCCGTAGTTGCAGTCCACACTCCATCCGGGTCAAAGTATTACTCAATTACCGATATCGCAGGTAATTACAGAATCCAGAACATGCGTGTCGGCGGCCCTTATGCCGTTGAGGTTACTTATCTTGGCTACGGAACTATAAAGGCGGAGAATATGAATCTTCGTCTGGGCGAGAACTTTGTTTATAATGCACAGCTTGTTGAGGAGGCGATGTCTCTGTCGGAGGTTGTTATATCTGCCGGTCTGGTTAATCCTATTCTTAACCGCGACAGGACAGGAGCATCTATGAACGTAAGTACGCGCGAGATAAACTCTCTGCCTTCAATAAGCAGAAGTATAACAGACTTCACAAGAATGACTCCTCAGGCAAACGGTAACTCTTTTGCAGGTCGTGATGGACGTTATAACTCTATTAACGTGGACGGAGCTGCATTAAACAACAACTTCGGTCTCTCCAGCAACTCTATGCCGGGTGGTACTGCGCAGCCTATCTCACTTGATGTTATTGAGCAGATTTCCGTTAACCTTGCCCCTTATGATGTTCGCCTTTCACAGTTTACAGGAGCATCAATCAATGCCGTAACCAAATCGGGAGATAACAGAATTAAAGTCTCTGCCTATACCTACCAAAGACCAGAATCATTCACAGGTGAGAAGGTTGGCGATCTTATTGTACCAAGAGCCCGTGAAACAAGCAATCAAACATGGGGATTTACAATAGGTGCTCCAATCATTAAGGACAAACTCTTTATCTTTGCCAGTTACGAATTTGAAGATGAGTCAAAACCAAGCGGAAGCTGGGAGCCAAGTACAAACGGTGTTGCCGATCTCAATAAAAGAATATCAAGAACATCTGTGGCTGATCTGGAGAGAGCAAAGAGTCATCTTCTCTCTACCTATAATTATGATCCGGGAGATTACCAGAATTTTGGAGCATTTCCTTCGCAGAACTACAAGATATTTGCCCGCGTGGACTGGAACATTGCAAGAAACCACAAGTTCTCTGCAAGGTACAACAGACTAAGAAACGAGAGCAGATCACTTACCAATGGCACATCAGGTCCTCCGCCAAGTAGTTCAAGATCACAAATAGGAAGGGTTTCTGACCACTCGATCTCATTCTCGAACTCTTTCTATACTCAGCATAACTCTGTTGATGCATTCTCTGCCGAGCTTAACTCAACTTTCGGAACTAAGCTGGCCAATAAACTTCTTGTATCATATACAGAGGTTATGGACCCGATGAGAACCAGTACAAGTGCAGAATTTCCTTTCGTTGATATCTACAAGGATGGAAACCCTTACATGTCATTCGGTTATGAGCTCTTCACCTTCCGTAATAAGGTTCTCAACAATACACTTTCGATAGTTAACAACCTAACTCTTAACCTTAACAAGCACACGATCACTTTTGGTGCAGCGTATGACAATATATTCGTGTATAACTCATATGTACGTGAAGGAACGAGCTACTATCGTTTTGCATCACTTGACGATTTTATTAACAAGGCAAAACCTACTCTCTTTGGTGTAACTTATGGTTACGGCGGAAAAGATCCGGGCGCAGTCGAGATGGACTTTGGTCTTGCAAGTGCATACATTCAGGATGAGTGGCAAGTTAATAAGAATTTCAAACTTACATACGGTGTAAGAGCTGAGCTTCCTATGTACCATAACGAATTGGTTAACAATCCTGCAATCTCTGCACTTACATTTAAAGATGGTTACAAGATTGATGTAAGCACATGGCCAAACACCAAAATGCAGATTAACCCAAGACTCGGGTTCAACTGGGATGTTAGAGGAGATAGAAGCCTGCAGGTTAGAGGAGGTTCAGGTTTGTTCTCCGGAGTGCTTCCTTTCGTTTGGTTTACAAATCAACCAACCTCATCCGGAACTGTTCAAAGCCCAGAGATTGGTCTTCTCGGCTCTGCACTTCCTGCAGATTTCAGGTTTAATCCTGACTTCAGGGCTCAGGTTGCCAAATATCCGGGTCTGTTCCCTCAGGCAGTAAGTGCAACACTTCCTTCAGGATCTACAATTGCTGCTGTTGATAAAGATTTTAAGATGCCAAGAGTGTGGAGATCTAACCTTGCTGCCGATATTGAGCTGCCGGGTAATATGATTCTTACTGTTGAGGCCCTCTTTACAAAGGATATCAACGCAACTGTACAGAAGAACATGAACCTTCCTGACCCAACTAACGTCTTAAACGGACCTGATAAAAGACCACGCTGGATGAGTAACCGCATCAACTCGGGAGTATCTGCGGCAATGGTTCTTGACAACTCAAGTGAGGGTTACCAGACACTTCTTACAGCACAACTTACAAAGAACTTCTCAAACGGATGGTCGGGAATGGTAGCATATACATATAATCTATCCAAGGATGTCTCTGCAAATCCGGGCTCTGCTGCCCTATCTGCATGGACAAGTAATCTGGATGTATATGACCTCAACAATCCTCAGCTTAGCCACTCAAGCTTTGCAGTTCCTCACAGAGTTGTAGGCTCATTATCTTACAGAGTAGAGTACTTAAAGAACCTTGCAACAACTTTCTCTATATACTATAATGGTGCAGCTCAGGGTCGTTCGACTTACGCTTTTAACGAAGATATAAATGGAGACGGCAACAGATCTGATATTATGTATGTTCCTGCAAATAAATATGAGCTTACCTTTGTTGATGTACCTGGTAAGATGACAGCAGATGAGCAGGCAGAGAGATTTATGAAATTTATTGATGACGATAAATATCTAAGTTCAAGAAAGGGTCAGTATGCAGAGAGATTCGGTGCTGTTAATCCTTGGAAAAACCGCTGGGATGCCAAGATTATACAGGATGTTTTCACTAACTTCGGATCTTCAAGAAGATATACTCTTCAGCTTACAATGGACATTGTAAATGCCGGTAACCTTTTAAGCAAGAATTGGGGTCTCTATACAAGAAGTGGTCTTGCTAACAACTTTAATGTTATAATGCCATTGACGTATAAAGGTCTCAATGCAGGAGGTGCTCCTACCTACACCCTTAATGCATCAGATATAGCTAATTTTGACGCTAAAGCACAGCAGATTAATCAATTAACAACAGGAAGTACATGGGGTATGCTCTTTGGAGTTAGACTTCTCTTCTAAGTTTTGTTTAACAGATAACTCTCTAAGAGGCCGGCAGAGAAAATCTTTAGCCGGCCTCTTTTTTATATTGTTACCTCAGTATGTAGGGTCAAGATTTGATTGATTTGAACCAAAGCTTTGAGGATGTTTGAATTTTAAGTACTATATTTGATACTAAATGAGATTCTGCTTTAAAAAGGTATTTAATAATTGGAGGGCAACTTGTGAGTTTAGAGAGAGTTTCGGGGAGGGTGGCAGAGGATATCGCTCTCAGTTTTTTGATAGATAACGGTATGGTTTTGTTGGACAGAAACTGGAGGTGGGGACATAAAGAGCTGGATCTTGTGATGAAGAGTATCTGCACTGCCTCCGGAAAAGAGACTTTGTGCGTTGTTGAGGTGAGATCACTTAGTGAACCTTGTGCCCAAATGCCTTTTGAGTCTGTTAATCATAAAAAGCAAAGGGCAGTGATTGCTGCTGCAGGTGGATATGTAAGAGTTAATAATATTAATTTTGAGACACGGTTCGACATAGTCTCTGTTACCTTTGGCTCAGGAGGTACATATCGTCTTGATTATTTTCCGGACGCTTTTACTCCAGAGTGGTGATGGAGATATATTATAAACATTAATTACAGGATTATGGTTAAAAATCATTATTGTATAATAATGGCAGGTGGACCCGGGAGTAGGTTCTGGCCGGTAAGCAGAAATCAGAAACCAAAGCAGTTTCTCGATATTTTGGGTACAGGTAAAACATTTATTCAGGAGACATTCGATAGATTTTCCAAGATTATGCCACCGGAAAACATTCTAATTGTAACATCTCATCTTTACAAAGACATTGTGAAACAACAACTTCCCGATGTGCTTCCGGAACATATACTTATAGAGCCATATAGAAGAAACACCGCTCCTTGCATGGCTTATGCCAGCTATAAATTACTAAAGAGAGACCCGGATGCAACTGTGGTTGTAGCCCCGTCAGACCACCTTGTTCTAAACGAACAGATCTTTATTGACACAATTAAGAATGCTCTTGATTATGCAGGCAAGAGTGATGTGCTGATTACCCTTGGTGTAGAGCCAAATAGGGTAGAGACAGAGTATGGTTATATACAGGCAAATAAGAGCAGTTTTTTTACCATAAACGGTAATGTAGCATACAATGTTAAGACCTTTACAGAGAAGCCAAGTCCGGAGCTTGCAGAGGTATTTATTAACAGCGGAGAGTTTCTGTGGAATTCCGGAATCTTTATAGGAAATCTCGCTACAATAAAGAGTGAGCTTGAGTCTCACCTGCCCGATATATCTGAACTCTTTGGCGAAGGTAAAGATCTCTATTATTCACCTCAGGAGGAGTTATTCATCACTAAGGTTTATGAGGAGTGTAAAAGTATCTCTATAGATTACGGTATTATGGAGAAGACAGAGAAGGCTGTTGTCTATCCTGTCTCATTCGGATGGTCTGATATAGGAACCTGGGAGTCACTCTACTCTCACAGCAGAAGAGCGGAGGAGGGTAACTATATCAAAGTAAAGGAGCATCTCCTAAAAAATGTAAAGGACTCAATTGTGGTATCGGAGGAGGATAATAAGGTGGTTATTGCTGCAGGTCTTGATAACTTTATGGTAATCAACACAGATGATGTGCTTCTTATCTGCCCAAGGGATGAGTCGCTCTATAAGAGTCTTTTTACAGATCTTCCGCTTAGTGAATTAGGTAAATATCAGTAAATTATATATTTTGTATGACAGAAAATTTGGTTACTATTGATGTAAAATCAGAGATCGGAAAGCTTGAGGCGGTTTTACTTCATACACCCGGTGCCGAGGTAGAGAATATGACACCAAGAGATGCTCAACGTGCGCTCTACAGCGATATTTTGAATCTCTCGATTGCTCAAAAGGAGTATGAGCAGGTCTCAGGTGTTTTGAATATGGTTTCTAAAACCTATCAGATAAAGGAGCTTCTTGTTAAGCTGCTCGACAACCATACCGACAGAGAGGCATTGGTAGGGAAAATATGTGTCAGTGAAAGTGTTACCGAATATTTTGAAGATCTTATGGATATGTCCTCCGTTATGCTCGCTCAGGTTCTTATAGAGGGGCTTCCGGCAAGGATTAACACTTTAACAGCATTTCTCAAGGATGACTACTATGCACTACCTCCTCTTTACAACTACTACTTTACCAGAGATGCATCTGTATCTATCTGTAATAAGGTTTTGATATGCAAAATGGCAAGCAGGGTCCGTATGAGAGAGTCCCTTATAAACGAGGCGATATTCCGAAGAAAAAGGGTATTTGACTGTGAAGTTATTAACTCTCACGATTTTCAGCCGGGTAATAATGAGTTGTTTATGGAGGGGGGAGATATTTTAGTAGCAAGAGAGGATATACTGCTGATTGGTAATGGACCACGTACAAGCAGTCAGGGAATAGATATGCTTATAAACAGACTTTGCCGAACCGGATGTAAGGATAGATTAAATGTGATTATTCAGCAGCTTCCGGAGACACCGGAGTCATTTATCCATCTCGATATGGCCTTCACTCTCCTTGACAGGGATAAGGCAATGGTGTTCGAACCCCTTATTATGGGTGAGAATCAGTATCAGACTGTTCATATGATAATTGACAACGGAAGAGTCTCAAAGATAAAATCGGTTGCCAACATACCTTATATTCTAAAGAGGTTAGGTATGGAGGTGGAGCCTATAGTTTGCGGAGGAAGTGCAGATGAGTGGAATCAGGAGAGAGAGCAGTGGCACAGCGGAGCAAACTTCTTTGCCATTGCACCGGGAAAGGTGCTCTCCTACGCAAGGAATATTCACACATTAAACGAATTGAATAAGAATGGGTTTGATATATTCAGTGCCTGGGATGTTATAAATGGCAAAAGTGATATTGCTTCAAGCAAAAGATGTGTAATAACAATAGATGGGTCGGAGCTTCCAAGAGGAGGAGGAGGTCCACGTTGTATGACCATGCCGTTAAGGAGGGCTTCTCTCTAATTTCCAAGAAAATATTTTAAATTTTATCGATATGAAGAGGTTTTTTTTGATAGCTCTGATGCTTAATCTGAGTGCGTCGGCATTTGCACATACCACAATGTTTACCTCCCGGCCATCTCTCTCTCCTGACGGAAGTGAGATCTTCTTCTCCCACACCGGAGATATATATAAGGTCAGTTCATCCGGAGGCTTTGCATTAAAGGTTGTTTCGATGGGTGGTAATGAATCCCATCCAAAGATCTCTCCGGATGGAAAGTATCTTGCATTTTCATCCGATGAACAGGGGAACAGTAATGTATATGTGGTCCCGGTTAAAGGGGGTGAAATAAAGCAACTTACTTTTAATGATGGTTCTGATGTTCCTGTATCATGGAGCCCTGATTCTAAGGTCATCTATATTGAATCCAACAGATACAATACAATTTCGACTTACGGAGTATCTCTTGATTTCTCAAGCTCCTCCTATTCGGCAACTCCTTTTCGTCTCTTCTCTCACTATTTTAACACAATAGCAAATCTTGTTCAGAACCCTGTAACGGGAGAGTTCTACTTCAACGAATCCTCTGAGAGTTTTCGTTTTGCAACAAGGAAGGGTTACAAGGGAGACCATAATCCGGATATAAAATCTTGGAATCCGCTCTCCAACGAGTATAAAGAGCTTACAAACTACAGAGGGAGAGATATCTGGCCTATGGTGGATAAAGATGGCACACTATATTATGTATCCGACCAAGAAAACGGAGAGGCAAACATAGTGAGATTTGAAGATAAAAAGTATCTCACCTCTTTTGACGAATCTATTCAATACCCCTCAATAAGTTATGATGGCTCAAAGATTGTATTTATTAAATGGTACAAAATTAATATTCTTGACATAAAGAGCGGAGAGGTTACAGTACCGCAGATAGATATCGCTAATAATACCATTGCAAACAGTATCTCCCTACCTCTTGGAAGAGCTCAGGCATTCTCGGTATCCCCCGATGGTAAGAAGCTTGCCTTCTCTTTTCGCGGTTTGCTTTTTGTCTCTGATGCAAAGGGTAACTTTGTAAGAGAGATGCCTACTCCTAAAAATGAAAGGGTTGAAGAGGTGCTATGGGGTTCTGACAGTAAGAGTATCTACTATACAAGGACCAATGGAGGGTGGTTAGGGATCTACTCTATAGTGGCAGACTCTCCTGTGGAGAGGGCTCTCTTTACTCCGGAGTCCTCCGTTAAATCTTTGACAGCATCTGCAAAAAGGGATAAAATTGCTTTTATTAATGGGGGTAAGGCTTTAATGTTATTAGATCTTATATCCGGAAAGGCAGAACAGCTTGCTTCCCACGAATTCTGGGCTTTTCAGAGCTATAGAATTACCTTCTCTTTTGACGATAAATTTATCACTTATACGGCAGTCAATCTATTTGAGAGAGATGTATATCTCTACGATATAAAGGAGAAAAAATCGGTCAATATTACAAACTCGGCCAATTTTGAAAATGATCCAATCTTCTCTCCTGATGGAAGGTATCTCTATCTGCTCTCTAACAGGATCAGCTCCTCCTTTCCCAGAGGTGCAAATACACAGCTTTACAGGGTCTCTTTGGATAGGTACCCTGCTCCATCTGAGCGATACGAATTTGAGAAGTTGTTTGGAGCAAAAGGTGCAAAAAGGGACTCTTCTGTTGTTCTTCCTGCCAAAAACCTACACAGAAGGTATGAATCAGTTGTAACCAGGGGGGAGCAGAACTATCCGTTTATTATCTCAAATGTTGGCAGAACTTTTCTGTTTTTCAACTCAAATCACGAGGGTGAGTGGGGCCTCTATGTTCAGGAGATTAAGGAGTGGGATATGAAGCCTGCTCAGAGAGTTAAGGGTTTGGGTTCGGTAACTGCACACAGTACAGGGGGTAAAGAGCTCTTTGTTACTGACAGAGAGTCTATGTTTCGGATCGATCCCGCCACTGCATCTGCAGTTAAGGTTGAGCCCAAGCTCTCATTTGAGAAGAGTATAAAGGATGAGTTTCATCAGATGTTCTTCGAGGTGTGGGCATCTCTTGAGCAGAACTTCTATGACCAGGCTTTTCATGGTGTTGACTGGAGAGCAAAGCGTGACTACTACGCCTCTTTTCTCCCTTTTGTAATCACCAGGGATGATCTTAGGACCCTTATCAACGATATGCTTAACGAACTCAACTCTTCTCATATGGGGTTCAGTACCTTTGGCCGTGACGAGGAGGCTAAGGTTCGATATTCAACAGCTGCAACAGGCCTGATTTTCTCTGACAACTCTCCTTATGTTTTGGAGAAGATTGTTGCCGGATCTCGTGCAGATTTTGTCGGTAATCCGCTTAAAGTTGGCGATGAGTTGATAGCGGTCAATGGAGTCAATGTGGATAAAAGAGCCAATAGAGAGTCTTACTTTACTTTTGCGGCAGTGCCAAAGGAGCTCTCACTCCGATTTTCCAGAGAAGGCAACCATTTTGACATTAACCTCCACACCTTCTCCGGCAGTGAGTTGCGATCGCTCTTATACTCAGAGTGGGAGGATATGAACAGATCTTTTGTCTCTTTATCTACGAATGACCGGGTTGCCTATATTCATATGAGGGATATGTCGCCTCAAGCCCTTGAGAGATTTATTATTGAGATGAATACGGATGCTGTTCACAAAGATGCTCTTATTCTTGACCTTCGTTTTAACAATGGTGGTAATGTTCACAGAGAGGTGATAGATTTTTTGAATCAGAGAGAGCACTTTCGCTGGAGTCACAGGGATAATCCAAAGATTTCACATCCAAATGTTGTTCCGGCAAACAAGCCTCTTGTTGTTCTCATTAATGAGAGAAGTTTAAGTGATGCAGAGGTTACCTCCAACGGCATCAAAGCTTTTTCGATGGCAAAGCTTATAGGTACAGAGACTTATAGATGGATTATCTTCACTTCCGGAGCGCGTCTTGTAGATGGTTCATCTGTAAGACTTCCTGCCTGGGGTTGCTACACTCTTGATGGTAAAAATCTTGAATTCGAAGGAGTCTCTCCCGATATCTATATCAGAAACACCTTCAAAGATCGTCTCGAGTCAAAGGATCCTCAGCTTGATAGGGCTATTCAAGAGATATTAAAAGAATTATTACCTTTGCGGGCAAATTAATAAGCCGGAGATTTGTAAAGAGAATATTAAGGTTATGAAAGAGAAAATTGAGAAGTTATTGGCAGAGATTGAAGGGCTAAAGGCAAGTAAAGAGCCGGAGATAGAGGAGATACGCGTCCGCCTATTGGGTAAAAAAGGTTCAGTAACACGGCTTTTTGATGAGTTCCGGGATATCTTGCCGGAGCATAAGAGAGAGGTGGGGCAGATTCTTAATAGATTAAAGGTGGCTGCAAACGCTAAAATTGAAGAGCTTCGCTCCTTTATAGAGGATAATCAACAGCCCACCGATTCTAAATACGATCTGACCAAACCGGGTGATATGATCTCTGTCGGGGGGCGTCACCCTATCTCAGTTACAAGGGATGAGATTTTATCTATTTTCAACAAGTTCGGATATGTTCTGGCAGAGGGTCCCGAAATTGAAGATGACTGGCATGTATTTGGTGCACTTAACTTCCCGCCGGAGCATCCGGCAAGAGATATGCAGGATACCTTCTTTATCTCCAATGGAGAGAACCCTGTCCTTTTACGCACTCACACCAGCTCTGTTCAGGTGAGAGCAATGGAGAAGATGGAGCTGCCAATCAGAATTGTATGCCCCGGACGAGTATTTCGCAATGAAGCGATATCTGCACGCGCCCACTGCATCTTCCATCAGGTGGAGGGACTATATATAGACAAAAAAGTCTCCTTTGCCGATCTTAAACAGGCAGTTTTGCTCTTTGCCCGCGAGATGTTTGGAGAGGATGCTCAAATTCGTCTTCGCCCATCTTACTTCCCTTTCACTGAACCAAGCGCAGAGGTTGACGTGAGCTGTAATATATGTAAAGGTGCGGGTTGTAATATTTGCAAAGGAACCGGCTGGTTAGAGATTATGGGTTGCGGAATGGTCGATCCCAATGTTTTGGAAGCTAACGGTATTGATAGTAAAATATATACCGGCTTCGCTTTTGGAATGGGCATCGAACGCATCGCAATGCTTAAGTGGCAGGTGAAAGATCTTCGCCACTATTTTGAGAACGACATCCGTTTCCTTAAAGAGTTTGAAACAGTTATCTGAAGAATTGAGCCATAGGCCGGCAATAATCAAACAACAGATCTTAATATGTTAGTTTGAAGATATTGACAACCTCGTTTCAGATATTTTTTTAAACGTTTTTGATCTAAATTTTGGAGCTTGTGAAATTTTTATTACTTTTGCTGTCCCAAATGCGGAAAT
>CAZCXB010000008.1:0-2269 GCA_964502485.1 uncultured Muribaculaceae bacterium
TTGGAAAATTGGCATTTGTAGATATGTGAAAAATACATATTTACATCAAACTCTGCCAAAGCCTCTAAAAAACGGCTCCAAAGAGTGTGGTCTGCTGCGCAGGTATTATTATTGCTTCGCAGGTTTTATTGTTGCTGCGCAAGCTCTTTTTATGCTTCGCAAGCCTTTTTTACCGCTTTGCGGGAGTTTTCCACCTCTCGGTTTATTTTGCAAAACATTATATTCCTGTGTTTTAGCAAGGGAGCTTTTACGTTTTTAGTGAGGTTTTAAAAAATTGCATTTGATTATCTGCGCTTTGCAAAAAAACCTGAGAGATGGAGTTTGGAACTCTAACAATGCAGAGAGTTATTCTTGGACTTACGGTTATTCACGCAGCTGCCGCCCCATAAACGGCAGGCAGCTGATGGGCGGGAAATAACCGTAAAAGGAGAGGAAATAACTCTCAATTTTGCCACAACCCTTGGCAAGGTGTACCCCAAAAGTTCACAAGGTCCACAACCCTTGCCAAGGTCAAATTCGATTTTCAGTGTCTATGAACCTGAGTTTCATCAGGGAGAAGAAGAATGCGAGGACGATGCTTCCTCTGTAGATGCAGGTTACTTTGTTATTGACAAGTGAGCTCTCTCTTTTTACAGATCGTCTCATTGTGAGGAAGTCTTTGTGTGCTTGCACTACCGTTTTAAAGAACTCTCTCTTACCTTGAACCAGATAGAGAAGGGCCGAGACTCCGTCTAATAACAATCTTATTGATAAGGTTATATACAATCTGCTCCAAGGGAGATTTTTGTATAACATAAGGAGATTGTTGCGGTAGTTGAAGTATAGTTTTTTTGGGGAGTTGTTGGGTAGTGTGCCGCCACCAACGTGATAGACAACAGAATCTGGATAGACCCATACCTGACTACCGGATAGCTTTGCTCGCCAGCAGAGGTCTATCTCCTCCATATGCGCAAAGAAAGATTCATCAAAACCACCAAGCTCTTTAAAAAGTGAGGATCTTATCATAAATGCTGCACCAGATGCCCAAAAGATCTCTCTATCTCTGTTATACTGAGCAGTATCCTTCTCTATATAAGACAATATTCTGCCGCGGCAAAAGGGGAAGCCAAGCAGATCGATGTAGCCGCCACAAGCTCCCGCATACTCAAACATCTCTCTCTCAAAGGCAGATTTTATCTTCGGCATACATATACCTGTATCCGGGTTACTCTCCATTGCGTTAAGTAAAACATCCAGCCAACCCGGAGTCACCTCAACATCTGAGTTTAACAAAAGGTAATACTCGGCATCAATTAGCTCAAGAGCCCTGTTGTAACCACCGGTAAATCCGGAGTTACTCCCGAATTCGATTACCCTTATTGATGGGAATCTACTCTTGACCCACATTACAGAGCCATCCTCAGAGCCATTGTCGGCTATGATTATCTCGGCACCCTCTACTTTTGTGTGTTTGACAAGCAGATGAAGAAACCTCTCAAGGTAGTGCTTACCATTCCAGTTTAATATAACTACGGCGACCTTTGTCAACTCTTTTTGTTTGTAAAGATAGTTATTTAAAAAGAGCTTTAAAGACGAAAGCGGAATCCCAATTCAAATTTGAATTGAAGAGGCTGAGCTGTGCGAATGCTTAATGGCTGATTGTTATCGAAATAATAGGCAATAGATGGGTCAAAATAGATACCGGCAGAGTTATTAACCATAAATTCGGCACCAACACCTCCGCTAAGAGACCACTGTACACCGGAAATCGTGTTCCCGTAACTTTTTTTAATACCGTTCTCAAAGACTTTATAATCGGCATATAACCCCTTTTCCAGAGCAAACCCGGAGGAGATATAAACCCTCATGCTCTCATTGTTAAAGAGATTGCAGTATAAATTAACCGGGAAACCTATATAGTGAAGAGTCTGTTGAGTCTCCCTTGTTGCATCTCTTGAGATAGCATCGTAGTGAGAAAAGAGCAGAGTATAGTTGACGCCTGCTGCTATTGAGAGAGAAGATGAGAGTGGAAGCTGCGCCTGAACCCCTACAGATAGAGGCATTAAAAACTTAGTATTTGAGATAACCTCCTGAGGTACATATGCTTTTTGAATTGTAGAGACCACATTGCTCATTACGTATCCGCTCTCTGCCTGACTCATTGCCATAAGCGACACCGAGTTGCTACCTGTTGATGGAGAGAGATTTGTAGATGCCGCAATAGAGGGACGACCTCTTCTTCTACTCCTGTAACTATAGTCATCTCCAAAAAGAACGCCTGTTTTTTTGA
>CAZCXB010000008.1:2369-7357 GCA_964502485.1 uncultured Muribaculaceae bacterium
TCTGCAACAATCTTATTATCTGTTACAACCTTATTATCTTTTGCAACCTCAATATCCGTCACAATCTTGTTATCCGTCACAATCTTGTTATCTGTCACAAGCCTATAATCTACCACAGCCTTATTCTCCTGCACAGCCTCTCTCCTCTTTACTGTATGTCTATCAGATGGAACCTCATTTTCTAATAATAACTCACTATCTGCTATAACCTCGTTTTGGGCAACAACCTTTATATGGTCGTCAGTAGTATCGGGTGATGAGGTACCACCACCGTCAATAAACAGCAGCAGGGTAAGAGATGCGGCAACAGCAACGGCAGCAGCAAATGCTCTTCTTTTGAAAAGCAGGCCTGCCCTCTTTCTCTTGGCGAGAGATGAGGCAATAAGATCCCAGGAGTCGCTGTCCGGCATCTCAAGATGGCCGTCCATCAACTCTTTAATCCTCTTATCAAACTCTCTATTATCCATTTTTTTATCTTGCCCTATTTATATCTTGCCCTATTTATATCTTGCCCTATTTATATCTTGCCCTATTTTATCTAATCAAGCTATTTTATATCAAACTGATTTATATCTAACTATCTTACATCATGAAGCCTATCCTGTAGCCACTGTCTTGCTCTGCTTAGTTGTGATCTGGAGCTCCCTTCGGTTATCCCCAACTCTTTTGCAATCTCAAGGTGACTGTACCCCTCTATCGCATACATATTAAATACAGCCCGGAATCCGTCCGGCATCGAGGCAATCAACCTCATCAGCTCTTTGGAAGAGATATTTCCCATTACACTGTTCTCAACCGAGAACTCTTTTGTGACATCGCTCAACTCATCGGTGAATCTGAGAACATCACCCTTTCTAAGATACATAAGTGCCGTGTTGGCAAATATTCTCCTCATCCATCCCTCAAAAGAGCCGCTACCGTTATAGCTGTCAATCTTTTCAAACACTGTAATGAAACCATCATGCAGAACATCTCTGGCACGCTCCCTATCACCTACGTATCGCATACAAACCGTAAGCATTTTTGGAGAGTACAACTCATAAAGAGTGTGTTGTGCCCGGGGGTCCTGTTTTACACAGGCACATAACAACTCCTTCTCGTCGAGAATATCCCTATTTGAAGTTATCATTCACAGTATTTATAAGATGCAAAATAGTAATATTTCGCTGCACCGACAATAAAATATTTTAATCAACCCATGCAACAAGTGGATTGATATTTGCAAAGGTAGGAATTTAATTAACTTTGTAATACCATAATAACAGATACCATGTCATTTCCTTTCAAGATCAGAATTAGTACGTTAACAGCAGCACTGGCACTTCTTCTCTTATCATTAATAAGTTATACCAACTTATCTGCACAGCCGGAAACAGTTGTTAACAGAGTGGCATATCTCGAAGCCCTAAAAAACTACAACACCGGCAACCTTGCAGTTGCAGAGAGGCAGTTCCGCGAGATTGCCGTAAAGGACCCCTCTAACGATGCAGCCCACTACTATATTGCTGTACTTCACCTAAGAAGAGAGGAGATTGGAAAAGCAGAAGAGGCAATGTTAAAAGCAATTAAAACTGACCCTTCAAATAGCTGGTACAAGCAGCAATTAGCCTCAATATATACACACTCCGGCAAAATCAATAGAGCCGTTTCGCTCTATAATGAGCTCAGAGAGGAGCACCCGGAGAAAAGTGAGCTTTATGATGCTCTCATAGAGCTCTATATAGACTCTAAAGAGTATTCAAAAGCAAGAGAGGTACTCGAAGATATTGAGAGATCGGTTGGCGTTAACGAAGGGACGGGGCTTACAAGGTACAACCTAATGATATTTGACGGAAAGCAGGATGAGGCATTCAACTATCTGGTAGAGTTTGACAGAGATTTCGGCACACCGCGAACAGCAACAATTATTGGAGACAACTATGCGGCAATGCAGAATGACTCACTTGCAGAGATATACTATATCAAGGCACTAACACTTGCCCCCGACTATATACCTGCAAGCTTCGGTTTAGGCGAGATCAACAGAGTCAAAGGTCAATTTGACCTCTACTTCGAACGAATGTACCCCTTTCTTGCAAACAGAGATGTTGATCCATTTATGAAGGTAGGCTATATGAAGCAGATTCTTACAAACACACGGTTTGTACAAACATTCCTCCCTCAGATAGATACCATGATGACCAATATGTACTCTGCCCATCCGGAAGATAGCAGCATTGCATATACCCATGCCCTCTTTCTTGTCCAGAGCGATAAAAGCGGCGAGGCATTAGAGGTGCTGCAGCAAAATCTTGAGAGATATACACAATCCAAAGAGGCACACAGACAGTATCTCTCACTTATCTACTATCTTGGAATGTGGGAGCCAATGGAGAGAAAGAGTGAAGATGCCCTTAAAGTTTTCCGGAATGATACCGATTTTATGCAGTTCAAGGGGATAGCACAAATGCAGCTGGGGAGACTCGAATCATCAATAGCCACATTCACAGAGATCCTGAAATACTCCAAGAGGGACAGCACAACAACAGTAAATACCCTTGTAACAATAGGCGACATCAACTACAGGGCCGGAAATAAAAAAGAGGCATACCGCTACTACCAAAAGACAATCAAGAGGGAGCCACGCCATCTCCCGGCTCTAAACAACTACGCCTATTTTCTTGCACTTGACGGAAAAGATCTCAAGAAGGCATACAAAATGAGCAAGATAACCATAGAGGAGGAGCCTAACAATCCAACCTATCTCGACACATTTGCCTGGATTCTTCATCTGATGGGCAACAACATAGAGGCAAAAGCTGTGCTTAAACACGCAATTGTTTACGGAGGCAAAGAGAATGCAGAGATTCTCAACCACTATGCAGATGTCCTTTTTGCACTCAAGGAGTTCGATCTTGCATTTATATACTGGGATCAGGCAGATAAACTTGACCCATCACTGGGAATAGCAGAGAAGATAGAGTTAAAAAAGAGGGAGAGTAAACAGCAGTAATGAAAAGAGCAATACTCATATCTATTCTGATACTTCTGGGCAGGTACATCTCTGTTGCACAGGATCTGTCACAGCAGACCACAAGAAGAGCAGAGCTGGAGAGAGAGATTGAGTTCATTGACAAGCAGCTTATTGCAAACAAATCAAGACAACTCGCAAGCACAAAGGAGTTGAGCTTTATACAGAGAAAGATATCTAACAGAAAGAGACTACTCTCCCAGACAGAGAGCCGAATACGAGATATCGAGAGAGAGAGTGCTCTCAAGAGAAGAGAGATTGAGAGTCTCAACATCGAACTTGAGTCACTAAAAAAACGTTACTCACATCTTGTCTATAACGCCTATAAATTAAGGGATAAAACATCATGGGTTCTCTATGTTTTTGCCAGCAAAAACATGGAACAGGGGTACAGAAGATGGAGCTATCTAAAGAACTACTCCCAGTCCATAAAGAGGAGCGCTACACTTATTAAAGAGAAGAGCTCCAGACTTACCCAAGAGACCGAAAGACTTGCCATCCTGAGAGAGGAGTCAATAACCATGCAGAAGCAGAGAGAGCAGGAGTACCGCTCACTTGCCGGAGAGGAGAAGAGGGCAAGGGAGATTATTGCAAGCCTATCCCGCAGAGAGAGAGAGTTTAGGCAGCAGCTTACAGAGAAGAGGCGAGAGATGGAGAGACTCAACCGTGAGATAGCTAGAATTATAGCAGAGGCAGCAAAAGAGAAGAGAAGTACAGATTATAAGGATACCGAGGCAGACAGAATCCTCTCCGACCAGTTTGAGAACAACAAAGGGAGACTTCCATGGCCTGTAAAAGAGGGAGTGATTATTGAACCATTCGGACAGCATATCCACCCGGTATTCAAAAACATACAACTTCCATTCAATAACGGAGTGAACATCTCTACAACAGCTAAGTCTCAGGTTTTTAGCATCTTCAATGGAGTTGTAAAGCAGATTCTTGTTATGCCTGGGTACAACCAGTGTGTACTCATTCAACACGGTAACTACTATACCTTCTATACCAAATTAGAGCGGGTACTGGTTAAAGCCGGAGATAGTGTCAAGACAGGAGAATTACTGGGAACCCTCACAGAGACAGAGGGAAACTCAGTAATTCACTTTCAGCTGTGGAGTGGCACAATTAAGCAAAACCCCGAGCACTGGATATCAAAATAGAGGCTCTAATATTTAAAGCTGCTACCCCCGATAAATTCACGCATAACAGAGGTTGGAGGTATAAGCGCAATCTCGGCCGGCTGCAGCTCCTGAATATAGGATAGAAACTTAAGAAGCCTTATACTCTCTGTTGAGGCAGGCGAGCTAGGGGCAATTCTCCTAAGCAAAGGTTCGGCATAGTACTTAAGAAGAGGAAGTTCGTAAATAAGAGCCGAGTTAAACATAATATCTGCATTCTCCTGAAACGGGAAAATATTATTTATCTCACCACGCCTTACACTTGGCCACCTCATAATTGTACTCTCCGGAGTCATCCCCCTGTAGTTTCCGTCCCTCACTATTCTCCGTATCAGACGGCAGTCCGATGTTGATATACTGTTATTCTCATCAAGAGAGAGTGAGGTGAGTGCAGATGCATAGATCTTGAATATCTTCAAGGGATCAATATGAGAGGTCAGCTTTGGATTGAGACCATGAATCCCCTCCATTATAAGAACATCCTTCTCTCCAAGAGTAAGCTTCTCTCCCATAAAGACTCTCTTCCCCTGAGTAAAGTCAAACTTAGGCAGATCAATAGTTTTTCCATTGAAAAGATCATTTAACTGCTCATTAAGGAAGGCAACATCCATAGCCTCGAGCACCTCAAAATCGAAGTTCCCGTCGGCATCCTTGGGCGTTTTATCTCTATCCACAAAGTAGTTATCCATCTCAATAATCACCGGATTCATCCCCAGAACTCTGGTCTGTAACGCAACCCTCTTAGAGGTAGATGTCTTACCACTACTTGAGGGTCCTGCAATCAGAATAAGTTTTATTTC
>CAZCXB010000008.1:7457-24719 GCA_964502485.1 uncultured Muribaculaceae bacterium
ACTCCGGTTGAGTAAACGAGAGGACCATAGTAGTGGTCTGCATATCCATCAAGAAAATAGACTGTTGTAAAGAACTTCCCCCTATGCTCATGAAGCAACGCCTTCTCCGGTCGGTTATTGGCACGAAACATCTTGACGGCCTCATCTGTCCTTATCTTTTGTCTGGTAAATGGTAAATCAAACTCCACTATCTCCTTCATCCTCATTTTTATTGCCCTTACCTCATCTTCGCTAAGTGTAGCAACCTTTGGAGAGCCATCCTCTTCCGGAGTCGGCTCCCGGAGCTCTGCATACATCCCGTTCTGTAAATTGTAATCAATCACAAGTGAATACTGGGGAAACAGCTCCGCTGTAGCCTTCTGGAGAACAAAATTCAGCGATCTATTATATGTCCTTACACCGTCCGGATGCGAATAGTCAATAAACTCAATGCTATGCGGCACATAGACCTCAAAACCCAGCTCTTTAAGCTGATTGTCTACAATTGCAGCTATCACAGGCCACTTGAGCTCAATTTTGTTTTGCTTAATAATTGTTAAAAGAGTCTCTCCCGGTTCACAATGGAGTGTCTTTTTTAGGTTCTCGCAATAGACCTTGATCATACCTTCTTACTGTATTATAAATAACGTACTGATTGTAATTATGCAAGTTACAAAAAATTCTTATATAAACCGCCCTGTAACTGAGAGAGGGTTAGCTGCAATCTCCTCAGGAGTTCCCTCTGCAATAATGCGTCCCCCCTTTGCTCCTCCCTCAGGACCCATATCGAAGATATAGTCTGCCGAACGCAAAACATCGAGGTTGTGTTCAATTATCAAAACTGTATTCCCCTGATCTGTAATTCTCTTTAACACACTAAGCAGAACACGGACATCTTCGAAGTGAAGACCTGTTGTAGGTTCGTCGAGGATATATAGAGAGTTTCCGGTACCCCTTTTTGAGAACTCTGCTGCAAGCTTAACTCTCTGACTCTCTCCTCCACTCAAGGTAGTTGAAGATTGACCGAGCTTGACATATCCAAGCCCTACCTCCTCCATTGCCTTAAGTCGCTGTACGATAGATGGCAGATGCTCGAAGAACTTGAGAGCCTGCGAAATGGTCATCTCAAGAACATCATAGATAGATTTTCCCCGATACTTAACGGCAAGGGTATCCGGAGTGTATCTCTTACCGTTGCACTCTCGGCAATGAACATGCACCGAAGGCAGAAAATTCATCTCAATTATCTGAACACCTGCGCCTTTACACCCCTCACAACGTCCACCCTTAACATTGAAAGAGAACCTTCCAGGCTTGAATCCCCTAATTTTAGCATCGGGAGTCTCACCAAAGAGCTTTCTTATGTCAGAGAAGACATTGGTATATGTTGCCGGATTGCTTCTGGGAGTTCTGCCAATAGGAGACTGATCTATCTCAATAAGTTTGTCGATACTCTCTATCCCTTTTATCTCTCTATAAGGCAGCGCTTTATAAAGTGATCTATAGAAGTGGTTGCTAAGGATAGGCATAAGAGTCTCGTTGATAAGTGAAGATTTACCGCTACCACTAACCCCACTAACCCCAATAAGGCATCCAAGAGGTATCTTTATATCAACCCCCTTTAAGTTATTCCCCTCTGCCCCAAATAGCTCCAGATATTTCCCGTTTCCCTTGCCTCTCACGGTTGGGACACCAATCTCTCTTACCCCTGTTAAATAATCAATGGTCATAGAGTTAACCTCGGATATCTCCTGTGGCGACATCTGCGAAATAGTAGCCGGATCTCCTGAGAAGAGGAGACGTCCACCCTTCTCCCCCGCTCCCGGCCCCATATCTATCAACCAGTCAGCAGAGGTGATCATCTCCTGATCGTGCTCGACAACCATAATGGAGTTCCCCTCATCCCTAAGTTTTTTTAGAGAGTTAATCAGCTTGACGTTATCTCTCTGATGTAGACCGATACTGGGCTCATCCAGAATGTAGAGCACATTTACCAGTCTGGAGCCGATTTGGGTTGCAAGCCTTATTCTCTGACTCTCACCTCCGCTAAGGCTCCTTGTACTCCTGTCAAGAGAGAGATACTCAAGACCTACATCGGTAAGAAAACCGATCCTGTCTGTGAGCTCCTTTATAATATCCCTTGCTATTATCTGCGCCCTCTTATCTAACTTGCCATAGAGTTCACCAATCCATGTCTGTAGGAGAGATATATCCATTGCAGATACCTGGGAGATATTCAATCCATCTATCTTGAAGCTTAACGCCTCCTCCTTAAGGCGACTACCTTTGCAGATTGGGCAGAGAATCTCCTCTACAAACCTCTCCTTCTTCATTATAAGATCGTCGCTATCTTTGTCACTCTGCTCAATAAGCGAGATAACACCGGTAAAACTCATCATCTGAGAGAAGGAGTCTCCGCTAACCCGAAACAGTTCGTCCGATCCGTAGATTATAAGATTAAGTGCATCCTCAGGAATATCGCGTACCGGGTCATGAAGCGAAAACTCGTACCTCTTTGCTATCCCCTCCAACTGACGGAACAGAAGTGTATCTCTCATCACCCCTACCGGTGTTATACCCCCCTTTGCAATGGAGAGGGAGTCGTCGGGTATTATCTTGGAGAGGTCTGCCTTGTTAATCATCCCCAGACCTTTACAGTGAGGACACGCCCCCTGTGGGGAGTTGAATGAGAAGGTGTGCGGTGCCGGTTCGGGATATGAGAGTCCACTTTGAGGACACATAAGGTGCTTGCTAAAGTGGCGTAGAGTCTCGGTTCCATTCTCAAGAACTGCAAGTGACCCCTTTCCGTGAAAGAGAGCAGATAGAACAGACTCTCTTATCCTCTTCTCTCCACCCGCCTCAGGAATTATCTTATCAATCACCAGCTCAATAAAATGCGACTTATACCTGTCTAATGGTGAGATTGTTGCGAGATCGTAGATAACTCCGTCTACCCTAACCTGGAGAAACCCTTTCTTTATAAGTGACTCAAATAGATCTTTATAGTGACCTTTTCTACCTTTTACAAGAGGCGCCAACAATACTGAGCGTTTTCCACTATACTCCTCCATAATAAGAGAGACAATCTGTTCGTCGCTATACTTTATCATCTCCACCCCTGTAACCGGAGAGTAGGCCTTAGATGCTCTTGCATATAGAAGACGCAAAAAATCGTAGATCTCTGTTATGGTACCCACTGTAGATCTGGGGTTACGGCCTGTGGTCTTCTGTTCGATTGCAATTATAGGGCTCAGTCCTGTTATACTATCCACATCCGGTCTCTCGAGAGCACCCATAAACTGTCTTGCATAGGCAGAGAGGGTCTCCATATATCGTCTCTGACCCTCAGCAAATATTGTATCAAAAGCAAGAGAAGATTTTCCGCTACCGCTGAGGCCCGTAACTACAACGAGTTTATCCCTTGGTATCGAGACATTTGCGTTCTTAAGGTTATGAACCCTTGCTCCTGTTACCTCTATACTCATATTAATCTGCTATTGCCCCCCTTCGCGGAATCCCTTTGCGGGAATCTTTACTTTATAGGTGCGTTTCTGCTTGTTATCCAGTTTGTTTGACCTAATCCACTGGTTGTAAATTTTGATAAGCTTAAAGTTGGTTTTGTGATTGGCTGCAAAGTCGGACCAGTTCTCTACGGTACCCTTTACCTCAACCTCGTAATACTCTAACGGAGGAAAGAGCTCCTCCTTACTTATAAAAAAGCCGTACTTCTCCCTGTTTGTGAGGATTGCCTTGAATGCGAGGGCCCGAAATACATATCTGCCTGTCTCCTCTACAAACTGGGTATCGTAGTAGTTCTCTTTTGACTGAATACTCATTCGGTAACGAACATTTGTCAATCCGGTATTGTAGGAGGCAGCAGCCATTGTCCAGCTTCCAAACTCTGAGTAAGCCTTCCTGAAGTAGGCCGCTGCAGCTCTGGTTGACTTCTCAATATTATATCTCTCATCCACCTCATTATCTACAATAAGGCCATACTCTCTTGCCGTTCCAGCAAGAAACTGCCAATATCCTGCGGCATTGGCGGGTGAGACAAGTGGCTGCAACATGCTCTCTGCTATGCACAAAAAGTAGAAATCGTCATGAATCCCCTCCTCTTTTAAGATCTTTCTGATCTCCGGCCCATAACGGTTATCTAACTGCATAACAAAGATCATTGTTCCGTGAAGGTAACTGAGACTTGTGATCTCTCTTACAAGTGACTCTCGTACATCAAAATAGTGTAATGGAACCTCCTCACCGGCAAATGATGCAGATTCCGGGATTGGTGGAATCCTAACATCCTGACTAAAAGCGCTGTTCCCCTGATAAACCATACGATTGTTGAGGGAGTCAGCAGACTCTGCATTGGTACAGAAGCTGATAAAGGGCATTAAAAGAGTTAGGAATCTTGCTCTTATATATCTCATAGTAATTATCTGTCGATTAATTATTTTGGTGTTGAATTGTTACTCGTAACGAAGAAAAGGGTTGGAGGCTATCTCCTGACCGATTGTAGTTGCAGGTCCGTGACCGGGATATACCTTAACATCCTCTCCCAAAGGTATAAGCTTGCTAAGAAGACTCTCCATAAGCTGGTCATAGTCACCTCCGGGCAGATCTGTCCTCCCTATGCTGCCTGCAAAGAGAGCATCTCCGGTTATTACAAATTTATCCTCCATACTGTAGAAGGATACTCCCCCTCGTGTGTGTCCGGGTGTATGAATAACTGCAAGTGAAGAGTTACCAAACCTTAGAGTATCTCCATCTTTAAGATCTGCTGTATCTAATGGTGGCTCATCTATCTTATAGCCGAACATCTCGCTGTATTGCAGTGCCCTCTCTAAATGAGACTTATCATCGGGGTGGATATAGGTCCTAATATGCCATTTTGTTGCCACAAAAGCATTCCCCATAATATGGTCAAAGTGACCGTGGGTATTTAGCAGCATTACCGGTTTGAGAGCTGAGGACTCAATAAACTTCTCCAATCTCTCCTTTTCTGAATTACTGTTACACCCCGGATCTACAACCACACACTCGTTGGTCTCATCCCAAAGAACATATGTGCACTCCCGAAGGTCATTAAAATAGAAGGTTTTTATCTGTATCATATTAAAAAAATTAATCAGTTTTCTGTTCCGCTTAACATAGGAACAAATTTATAATCTCCATGTTCACTCCTTACAAACTCATCCTGTGAGACTCTGTCTATAACTACCATCTTTTGTGTTCCGGTACCTATCGGAATCACCATCCTCCCTCCGGTTGCAAGCTGATTAAGGAGCTGTGGAGGCGCCTCAGAAGCTCCGCAGGTTATCAGAATCCCTTTGAATGGTGCAAACTGAGGTAATCCGGCAAATCCATCCCCGAAAAAGAGAAGAGGTGAATGGTACTCAAGTCTTACAAGATTTTGCTGTCCTTGCAGATAGAGTGATCGCTGTCTCTCGATAGAGTAAACTCTGTAGCCCATTTGTGCAAGCACAGCTGTCTGATATGCACAACCCGTACCAATTTCGAGCACCTTATCAAACTTTCCAAGCTTTTCGCTAAGCAGATGTGTCTGCATTGCAACAGTAAATGGCTGTGATATAGTCTGTTTTGCCCCTATTGGCAGTGGTTTATCCATATATGCAAGATGATCCAGGCCATACTCCACAAACATATGGCGGGGAACCTTATACATAGCATCTATAACTCCTTGATTGAATTTGAATTTATTTGTAAGCTGCATTAAAAGCTGTTTACGTCTCCCTTTGTGCTGTAATGTGTCTAACATTTGGCAAAATTACTAAAAGATTTTCGTAATTTTGCAGGGAGGAGATGATCTCGTCATTTCAAATTTTTTTATTATGCATATAGCAGTCGCAGGAAATATAGGTAGTGGGAAAACCACTCTAACAAAATTATTATCAAAACATTATAATTGGGAAGCAAAATATGAGGAGGTAGAGAACAATCCCTATCTTTCCGATTTTTATAACGATATGCAGAGGTGGTCTTTCAATCTGCAGGTCTATTTTCTTAAGGAGAGATTCAAGGGTATTGTGGATATTCAGAGGGCCTCCAATAATGTAATTCAGGACAGGACAATTTACGAGGATGCAAGGATTTTTGCCCCAAATCTTCACAGTATGGGTCTTATGAGCACCCGTGATTTTGAAAACTACAACTCTCTATTTGACCTTATGCTCTCGCTTGTAAAGGGGCCCGACCTCCTTATCTATCTTCGCTCCTCCATCCCTAACCTTGTATCTCAGATTCATAAAAGAGGGCGGGATTATGAGAGCGGGATCAGAATAGATTACCTATCCGGTCTTAACGAGAGATACGAGAAGTGGATATCCGGGTATAAGGATGGTAAGATGCTGATTGTTGATGTAGATGATATCAAATACGAAGATCGTCCGGAAGATCTGAGCCTTGTGATAGACAGGGTGGATGCTCAGCTGCACGGTCTGTTCTAAACTCCTTGGTATATTCTAAACTAAAGCCGTATCCGGAACAGAACCGGATTTTCTTCATTTACACCTGATCTTTTGAGTGCAACGAGAATATCCTCATCGATTATTGTCATATAGCTGAATCGTAAGGCAATACCCTTATCGGGATCTCCTATTATATAGGATTTGCATCTTTTGCTCCTCTTATCATATCTTGCAATAAATTGCTTACTGTGTCCATACAGATAGGAGAAGAGCAGGTATCTGTCACTCTCTCTGATATTGCTTATCATTGTTGCATACCTCTCGATATTGTACGGGATGTTCAGGTACTGAAACCTCAGAAAAAGATCGGTAGATCCCTCTATTACAGGCGGTAGAGTATACTCTCCAAAATCTGCAACATATCTGCTCTCTATGTTTGCCCTCTTATCTATTGAGAAGATTGTATCACACAACATCTCCCAGTAGAGAACCATATCTTTGTAGGGGAACAGAGTCTCGGGCAGTGTATATCCGCTCCTCTCTCTCTTTGCCGAGCTTGCAACTCTTGTGAGATTTGAGTCAAGAACATTAATTACAGGCATTTGACTCTCTTCACCTCTATATGTATCTCTTGTAACATACAAATTGCCTGATTCAAAAGGCTCGATATTGTTTACCCAAAAAGTGGAATCGGAGAGAGTCTGCTCACCTGCAAACTCCCCATCCATAGTGTAGCTCACAATTTTTCTCCCCTCGTAATCATTTATAAATATCTGACCATCTTTAATAAAGAAGCCATTGATTCCAAGGTACTCACCCGGTGCACTACCCACTCTCCCTACGGTATGAAGCCAAACTCCTGCTCTGTTATATACATTGAGCAGATCTTTGGTCCAAACAAGGATTGTATCCCTGTAAAGCTTCAAAGAGAGTATGTTGCCAAGGGGTGTTCCCTCATTTACAGCAAGAGGAATGGTCTCTATAACCTCCTCAGAGGTGAGAGATATCTGAGAGTAGCTATTTACATCTATCGGAATTATAACTGTCTCTCCCTGCTCTTTTGAGCAGCTTGCTGTAGCTAAAACGGTGATAATAAATATGGTAAAAATATTTTTCATAGCTTTGTATCTCTATTTTAAAAGGCCGGTCAAATCCCTTATCTCCTGTTTTGCAAGCTTCCAGCGTGGAATATCAATTTTTGGGCCTATTACCTCCACAACCTTTGCCGCAACAATTGAGCCGACATCTCCGCAATCTTTGAGCGAGAGCCCATGGGCATGCGCAAAGAGAAAACCCGCAGCATATATATCGCCTGCTCCGGTTGCATCCTTTGTATCTGCCGGCCACGCCTCAATGTAGTGATACTCATCTCCACTTTTTATCATCGACCCATCCTTACCAATTTTGACAACTGCAATATTACAAATCTTGGCAATCTCGTCAAGAGCCTCCCTCGGCGGTTTCTTTGCAAACACCTGTGCTTCAGTTTCATTTGCAAAGACAATATCTACATACTTGTCAATTATATCGTGCAAAAATGCGTCATTGCTCTCAACAACATTATAGCTTGCCATATCGATGGAGATAATCATACCTGCCTCTCTTGCAAGCTCTACTGCCCTGCGAACCAGATCCTGATTCTGTACCAGATACCCCTCAATATGAAAATAGTCGTAGCCACGAAACTGCTCAGGGGTCAAATCTTCGGGTCCAAGCTCTATTGAAGCACCAAGGTACACTGCAAATGTTCTCTCTGCGTTTGGTGCTGTAATAAAGACCATTGCACGACCCGATGCGGCACTCCCCTTAAGAAGTGTTGAGCTTATTCCATTACGGGCCTGATCTGACTTAAACAGAGATCCAAGCTCGTCATCGCCAACCTTTCCTATAAATGCAGATGGCATACCCAATACTGCAGTAGCGGTAATGGTATTTGCGGCCGATCCTCCTGCCACATACTGAACTCCCATTGGTTTGAGTGTCTGCCATATCTTCTCACCCGTCTCTCTGTCTACATGCTGCATACTCCCCTTTGGAAGGTGATAAAAATCCAGCAGCTTGTCATCTTCAAGAACAGCTAAGATATCTGTAAGGGCATTCCCGATTCCTAAGATAGATTTCACTTTTAAATATTTATTAGATTATTATTATTTACATTTTAGCTCTTTTGATTGCCTCTACTGCAAGAATCTCCATAGAGTTAACCAAAGTAGAGTCTATATCTCTATTGGTTAAAACAATAGGAATCTCTGTACAACCTGCAATTATATACTTTGCTCCTCGCTGCTCAAGCTTGGCTGCTGCCTCTTTGAGTAGAAGTTTCGCTCCCCTTTTGTAACCGGCCTTTACCCCTTTAGTGCCGTAAACTGCCTCCATAACCAGCCTCTCCTGATCTTCTCCCTCCGGTATTAGAGGTGTAAATCCGCTTTTAATCAATGAGTTCTGATAAAGAGCGGTATTTATGGTCCCTGTTGTGGCAAGGATACCAACCCTCACTCCATCTGCACCGTTCTCTCTGCTACTTATATATGAAGATGTCAGGTCTATCATATTAAGCACAGGGATATCAACAACTTGTGCTATCTCATCTATATAGTAGTGTGCAGTATTGCAGGCGATGATAATCATATCTGCCCCGGCACTCATAAGTATCGATGCCTCCTCTTGTAGATAAGGCAGTGGTGACTCCCGGTTGTAAACAATATGGAGTGTTCTGTCCGGTATAAGGGGGTTTGCGTTGATAATAACCGGAATATGATCCTGATCTTTGGCTGCCTTTGTGTTTTTTATGATAAGATTGTAGAGACACAGAGTGGCTTCCGGTCCCATTCCTCCGAGTATTCCGATTTTCTTTGGTTTTTTCATGGCCACAAAGTTCATATTTTTTTGTAGGTTTGCAAAAATTTTGAAATAGATGACAATCTGTTACAACCTGGCCGATTTCCAACAAGCACTCTCTTTGATTCCAAACAGTTACAAGATCGGTTTTGTACCTACGATGGGAGCTCTTCACCATGGTCACATCTCTCTGGTAGAAAGGGCAAAGGAGTCATGCAGCAGTGTAATTGTGAGCATATTTGTAAACCCTACTCAGTTTAATAACCCTGCCGATCTTGAGCGCTATCCCAGAACTATCGAGGAGGATTGCACAATGCTTGAGGAGTCGGGAGCAACTCTGGTGTTTGTTCCCCGGGTTGAGGATATCTATCCGCAATCGGACAACAGGATTTTTGACATGGGGGGTCTTGACACAACCGGTGAAGGACCTAGAAGACCTGGGCACTTTAACGGTGTTGCACAGGTTGTTACAAGACTATTTGATATTGTAAAGCCGCACTGTGCATTTTTTGGAGAGAAGGATTTCCAGCAGCTCTCAATCATCAGACACTTTACTGCCGGGATGGGGTATCCTATTGAGATTATCGCCTGCCCCACCATAAGGGAGAGCGACGGATTGGCTATGAGTTCGCGGAATGCTCTTCTCACTTGTGAGCAGAGGGGGGCTGCACCCCACATCTACAGGGCGCTTTTAAGGGCCCGCGAAGTAGCATCGGCACAAATTTTGTGTAAGGATGGTGACTCATCCGGGATAACTCCGGATTTACTCTCCTCAATGGTTAGAGAGGATATAGATTCCAACCCTCTTTTAGAGACAGAGTATGCAGAGATTGTAAATTCGTTAACTTTGCAGATTGTAACCGACTGGAGTGATGCAGATGAGTTGCAACTTTGTGTTGCAGTCAATGCAAAACCGGTAAGACTTATTGATAATATTAAACTGAAGTGAGATGCAATTAGAGATAATGAAGTCAAAGATTCACCGCGCCCGTGTGACAGAGGCAAATCTGCACTACATCGGGAGTGTTACTATTGACGAAGATCTTATTGAAGCGGCAGGATTATATCCAAACGAAAAGGTCTCTATTGTAAACATAAATAACGGCGAGAGAATTGAGACCTATGTAATTAAAGGTGAGAGAGGAAGTGGTAAGATTGGGATTAACGGAGCGGCCGCGCATAAGTTTTCTGCCGATGATCTTGTAATAATTATGGCCTATGCTCTGATGTCTCCGGAGGAGGCAGCCGGGTTCAAGCCATCAGTTATCTTCCCCGATTCTAATACAAACAAACTGGTTTAATGCCCTATAAATCTTTACTTAAGCGTGCCGGTGCAGCCTTTAAGTACACTATTCTTCTTGCAATAGCTGCTGTTTTACTCTATGCTTCGTTCAGGGGTGTGGAGTGGTCCGATTTCAAAGCAGCTATACTGACAACAGATTTTCGCTGGATCGCACTCTCTATGGTCATAAGCGTAGCTGCCTTTTGGATAAGGGCTCTGAGATGGCGGCTGATTATGCTCCCTCTCGGGCTCAAAGTAAGGAGAAGAGATGCCTGGAACGGAATCAATATAGGTTATCTGACAAACTTTGCCGTCCCCAGAGCAGGAGAGATTGCACGATGCGGAGTAATCACAAAGAGCACCGGACTCCCTTTTGAGAAGGTTGCAGGAACAGTTGTGCTTGAGAGAAGCACCGACCTTCTGACCCTTGCCCTTATCTCGTTTGCTGTTGTGCTGATGGAGTGGAAAAAGTTCGGAAACTTTGTTGCAAGAGAGATTATCACAGCTATCGGGAACAGATTCGACTCCGGATTTTTCTGGATTGCCGGATCATTTCTACTCTCATTTGCAATATTTCTCTACATTATCTACCGTTTTCGCAAAAAGCACACCTTTTTCCGCAAGATATCCGACATTGTCAAAGGGGTCTTTGCCGGCGTAGCATCCGGATTCACAATGCCCCGCAAATGGCTCTTCTTCCTCTACACACTACTAATCTGGACCTGCTACTGGCTAATGAGCTACACCACAATACTCGCCTTCCCGGCTGTTGGGGGTCTGACCCCGGTTGACGCTCTCTTTTTGATGATTGTTGGTGGGTTCGGTTGGGTTGTTCCTGTTCAGGGTGGAATTGGTGCCTATCACTTTATTATCTCTCTTGCTCTCGCCTCTGTTTACTCTGTCAATCAGACTACAGGTATCGCTTTTGCAGCTATATCTCACGAATCGCAAGCTGTGACAATGGTTGTGTGTGGATTGATCTCTTTTATTACGCTCTATCTCTTCAAACGAAAGGGATAAGTTGTTTCAAATCTAATTTTTTTCTCTATTTTTGCAGGGATAGCCCTCTAATATTTTGAATTTAAAAAAAGAAAATAACTTTAGAGTTGCCGCAGTGTTGACTATTTGGTTCACACTGCTGCCTCTTTTTATGTACGCAGGCCCTTCACTGCTTAGTGCACCTGATGATACCACTGCAATTAAGCTAATCACCCCCGGTCAAACTCCCGACTATCTTGACTCAGATGAGGAGATATTTCTTATGATCTCCTCCTATAATCCCGATACAAAGAGGACAATGGAGTTTATAACCGGGTTTGAAGCAGAGATGCAAAAGTTGTATAAAGGGAAGTTTATTATTCTTGTCGAGGATATGGGGGTAAAGAATTTCACCAAAGAGGCCCATCTCTGGAAAGATAGAGTAACAAAGGTACTCAGTCAATACCAATCAAGGAATTTAAAGGCAATAATCACTATCGGACAGGAGGCGTGGGCTGCTCTTCTGTCACAGGACTCTCTTCCAAAAGATATCCCCATCCTTGGAGCTTTTATGAGCTCCAACGGTATTGAGCTTCCCGTCTCAAAGATGGATGGCACCTGGAGTCCACCACATATCAACACAGTTAGAAAAGCTCGGGAAAAGGGTGTAAGCGGTGGAATTTTCAATGTATATCTTTCAAGGAGAAACATAGATCTTATGTTGTCTCTGTTCCCGAAAACAGATCATATTGTTCTTCTTACTGACAACACTTATGGCGGGGTAGCAATCAAATCTAGCTTCACAAGGTCCCGTGAGTCTTTTCCCGAGATAAAGTATTCATATCTTGATGGCAGAGAGCTCTCATTTAACCAGATAAAGGACTCGATACGTAAACTCCCCCCAAACAGCGCCCTTTTGATTGCCACCTGGCGAGTGAGTAAGGATGGTCAATACTACCTTAGCAACTCCCTTGACGATCTTGTATCTGCCAACCCCAAAATGCCTGTCTTCTCTATGACAGGAACCGGAATAGGCTCTGTGGCAATAGGAGGTTTTACCCCCCGTTACTTAATTAGTCCAAAAGATATTGTAAACCAGATAAATGCATATTACAAAGGCTATTCCGATTCACTTACTTTTAAAAACTCAGGAGCTGTCTATGTTTTTGATAAGAAAAAAATGGAGCAGTTCTCAATTGGAGGAATGCCTCTCCCTAAGGATAGTCAGATAATTGACGTTGTTGACCCGAGGGTCACCCTTTATAAGAAATACCTTGTATGGGTCTCCCTCATCACTGTAGTTCTCTCAATCTTTATTATTGCTCTGGTAATCCTTAACGACAGGAACAAGCGGCTTAGGAAAAATCTGGAAGAGAACAGAACAGAGCTAATTGCAGCCAAAGAGAGAGCTGAGGAGAGTGATCGTCTCAAATCTGCCTTCCTCGCCAATATGAGTCATGAGATTCGTACTCCGTTAAACGCAATCGTGGGCTTCTCCAACCTTCTTGCAGAGGAGGAGTTCTCTCCGGAAGAGAGAAAGGAGATGAGCGGTGTTATTACCCGTAACTCCAAGCTTCTGCTCACTCTTATCACTGATATCATGGACTTCTCCGGTCTTGAGACTGGCAAACTCAACTTCCTTTTTAAGGAGGTAGAGGTAAGCTCATTTTGCGAGGGGTTACTCGCTACCACAAACCATCTCCGCAGAGAGGGGGTAGAGCACAAGTTCGAACCGGCAAAACTCGCCGTTAATATCCGCACAGATGCACACCGGCTCTCTCAGGTTATTCTTAACCTGCTAACAAATGCCAATAAATTCACAGACAAAGGGACAGTCACACTCAGATATGAGTTTGCAAGCACAATAGATGGCAAACCATCCCTCTCCGAGAGTTCGGGTAAATATCTTCTCTTCTCCGTAACAGATACAGGGACAGGTATTCCGCGCGACCAACACAACCTTCTATTTGAACGCTTCGGTAAACTAAACAACTTTAAACAGGGAGCAGGTCTGGGACTTGCTATCTCCAAACAGATAGTCACAAGGCTGGGTGGAAAGATATGGATAGATCCCGGCTATGAAAAAGGTGCCAGGTTCTGCTTCACTCATCCGCTTTAAAATCTAAAAAATGTCACTACTAAGGGTACTATTATGCATTTTTTTTCCTCCTCTTGCAGTCATTGACTACGGTTGCGGATCAGTTCTTATTGTTTTTCTGCTTACACTTGCCGGATGGGTTCCGGGAGTTATTGCTGCTCTTATTATTGTGAATCGTTCACGATAGTGCAGATCCCTTTTGTTAACATTCATTATGGCCGGATCATTTGACAATAAAAAGGTAAAACCGTCTAATTACAACTTTGGAGAGCTGATATCTGCACTTCCTGAGCTTGATAATTATGTATTAACAAACGAATACGGTAGTACAACCATCAATTTCTCCGACCCTGTTGCCGTTAAGATGCTCAACAAAGCACTCCTGAAACATCAGTACAAAATTGAAAACTGGGATATTCCCGAAGGGTACCTCTCTCCTCCCGTACCCGGCAGAGCACAATATATCCAACAGATTGCAGAGCTTATCTCCGATACCGGCAAAAAGAGTCTCCATTTGAATAGTGATAATATTCCGGTGGGTAAGGATATCTGTATACTCGATATTGGAGTTGGAGCAAACTGCATCTACCCTCTTATTGGCTCTTCACTCTACGGGTGGTCTTTTATCGGCTCAGATACAGATGCTTTCGCTATTGAATCTGCAAGAAAAAATGTAGAGAGCAATCCCTCACTTAATGGCCTGATTGAACTTAGGTTACAGAGCAAGAGAGAGCTCTTCTTCTCCGGCGTTTTAAATAAGGGGGAGAAGATTTCTGCAACCATGTGTAATCCCCCATTCCACAACTCATCCGAAATGGCTGAGAGCATGGCAGCAAGAAAGATTAACAACTTAAGAGACAAAGAGAAAAGTGGGAGAATCAAAAGGAGGGATATGGTGCTAAACTTTGCAGGAAAGAGCAGTGAACTCTGGACTCCGGGTGGAGAGAGCGAGTTTATAAGGGGGATGGTTTTTGAGAGCAGAGATTTCGCTTCTCAGTGCAGATGGTTTACATCTCTTGTCTCAAAAAGGGAGTCCCTGCCGGGTGTGTATGATGCGCTCAACAAAACTGAAGCCTCCCGTGTTATTATGCTGCCGCTCGAAAAAGGTAACAAAACAAGCCGAGTAGTCGCGTGGCAATTTTAAATTAATCTATCATGATAAGATATATAAAAGTGCGTTTTTTTACCATTTTGATTTTGAGCTCTGCCCTTGTTGCGGGCTCCTGCTTCCCTTCCGGAGGGGGTAGAGAGGCCGGCCGGGAGAGAGAGAGTAGAGATGGCAATCTCTATCTTGTTACTCGCGTTGTAGACGGTGACACATTTATAATTGACGATGGTACACCAAAAGGGGCCAGGGTAAGACTTATAGGGGTAGATGCCCCCGAGTCGAGAAAAACCGGCCGTAAAGAGATCGGCTTCTACGGAAAGGAGGCAAAAGATTTTATGACCTCTTTTATTCTAAACAAAAGGGTGCGTCTCGAGTACGATGTCAACAAATATGACCAGTATATGAGACTGCTCGCCTATGCATATCTTGAGGATGGAACATTTATCAATGCCCATCTGGTAGAGAGTGGATATGCAATGGTTATGACTGTACCCCCTAATGTAAAGTATGCCGAAACCTTTCTTAAACTTCAGCAAAAGGCACGGATAAAAAACAGTGGCCTATGGGGAAGAGAGGTTGAAAACAGAGTTGAATTTTAATTTTTACCATTGAAGAAAAGAGATCATATTTTTTTATCGCTTCTGCTTACCCTACTCCTCTTTTCCCTCTCTTTTAAAGAGGTTTCGGGGAAGAGCGGAGATACACTATCCTACCACGATCTGACCATATATGTTACACCATCACTATCTCCTCTCAACTGGGACTCTCCGTCTGCTCTTTATCGCTCAACTTTAAAGAGTTACAAGAGATCTATATCCAACAAGAGAGGTTATATGATTGGTCATCTGTTTGTTGAACTATCGGCAGACGAAGCTATCTACGAGGCCTTTACCTCGATAAGGTCACTATCGGGCAGAGCTAACAGAGAGATGATTATCAAAGACAGGGTGGGTCTTGGGATTCTTGGAGCGCCCATTCCGGGGAGGATGGAGAGCAGAGAGGAGCTTGAGGAGAGAATGGAGTTCCTTCGAGAGAGAGGTGAGATCGCGTTTATAACCTTCCGTATCAGTGATGAGTCAGCCTCGAGGATATCTCGGTTTATTGAGAGTTTTTCCTATGGTTCTGAGGGAGAAGAGCCTCCGTCACGCAACTACGGCGGTGCATACAACCCAAGATTCCTGGGAGAGGGGGCCGGATGCTCAGCCTTTGGACTTGCAACCTTGGAGCTGGCCGGTATAGATTATGATATTCCGGAGTGGAGAGTAGATATAAATATTCCGATGGATCTTATCGGAGGGGATTTTAATAATGGGAAGAGGATAAAGATTAGGGATATAAAAAAGCGGAAAGAGTGGCATAGTGGAGAGGGGCAAGAGAGTGTAGATTTTGTGAGATTCTCGATTTATGACCCAAGTTTGATATTCCGATGGATTATTGATAGATATCACATCGGCCTTGAAAATAGTGCCACCTCTTACAATGATGGCTTTACGCCTGTTACAAAAGGAGATATCCCCGGACTCTTTTTTAACGCTCTCGATATTATAACACCTACAGACTCAATATTTATCAAAAGACCAAAACCATCTTTTTTTATCTCTCGTTAGTTTAGTCTTTTTTGCTTATATTTGATTAACCGAACCTCCTGTTATGGAAGATTTTAATAAGCTTAACTTCAAGATTCTGGACGAATCGTTTGAGAAGAGTCATGTAATGCTCTCAATTACACATCTTAAAACCGGAGAGATAATAAACGCTAACAGATCTTTCCATGAGAGAATGGGCTTTTCTCGTGAAGAGATAAAGGGAAAAACTGTAAGGGAGTTAGGCGTTTTTGTCTCTGAACGCGATAGGGAGAGGGCATTTTTAAAATTCATCCGTCAGGGTTTTCTGGTCAATCATGAGATACTCTTGAAAACAAAAGATGGAAAGAGTATCGATACTCTCCTTTCAATAAATAGGATTGAGGTAGATAACTCTGTCTATCTCCTCTCATCATTTACCGATATCACCCCCCTTAAGGTTACTGAAGCAAAATTAAACTCTCTCTATAAGCGACAGAAGCTGATTGCAGATATCACACAAATTCTACATATGTCTCCCGACGCCCGGAGTGACTTTGACAATGTTTTAGCAAAGGTGGGAGAGCATGCAGATGTAAGCCGGGTTTATATCTTTGAAGATAGTGAGGATGGGCAGAGTACCGGTATTACCTATGAGTGGTGCAACAAAGGGATCTCTCCTGCTAAAGATAAGATGCAAAATATCTCCTACAGCGATTTCTCATGGTTTAAAGAGGGTATCAATAGCGGTAAGAGCTACCTCTCGTTTGGTGAGTTAATGCCGGAATCTATAAAGAAAATTACTACCAATCAAGATGTTAAAACTTTTATACTCTCTCCTATATTTATTGAAGGGAGATACCACGGTTTTATAGGTTTCGATGAGTCTGTCCGGGAGAGGGTTTGGAGTGAAGATATGGTTGACCTTCTTAAAGGCATTGCAAGTATTCTCTCCAATTTTCTTGAGAAGGATATTGTGATGAATCGTTTAA
>CAZCXB010000009.1:0-21782 GCA_964502485.1 uncultured Muribaculaceae bacterium
ACCAAATTCTATATAAATTTTAATAGGTTAAGAGATGAAAAAAGTAGTAACAGTAGGTATAGGTGGAAGAAGCTTCGTAATTGACGAGGATGCCTATCAGAAGTTGAACCTCTATCTTTCGAGATTCAGAGAGAGAACCCGGATGGGTCTTCAGTCCGGAGATGTAATGGAAGATCTTGAGCAGAGAATAGCAGAGCTCTTTAGTGAGTCTCTGGGTTCCCGCCTCGAGGTGGTAAACATCAATATGGTAAACAATGTGATAAACCAGCTTGGCATGCCCGACGGAGAGCCTATGGAGAGTGACTTCACCTCACAAGGGGAGACAACCTCGCAAGGAGCATCCCGTAAACTCTTCAGAGACCCGGATAACAAGCAGTTAGGTGGAGTTTGCAGCGGTTTGGCTCACTACCTCAACGTTGACGTAGTATTGATAAGAGTGCTTTTTGTAATTGCATTCTTTATGGGAGGAACAGGTTTTTGGGCATATATCATATTTTGGATAGTAGCCCCATTGGCCTACACTGCCGCCCAGAAATGTGAGATGAGAGGTCTCCCTGTTACGGCAGAGAACCTTAGAAGATTTTCAAATTATAAATAGTGGAGGAGTTATGAACGAGATTAATACAGATAACATTAAATCGCAGATGCGTAAAGGTGTTCTTGAGTACTGCATACTAAGCATACTCAATAACAACGACGCCTATGCCTCATCTCTGATTGCAGAGCTGAAGGATGCGAAGATGATTGTTGTGGAGGGGACACTCTATCCTCTTCTGACACGTCAAAAAAATCAGGGGCTGTTAAGCTATAGATGGGAAGAGTCTCAGCAGGGGCCGCCAAGAAAGTATTATGCAATAACAGATAAGGGAAGAGAGCTGCTTGCAGAGATGGATGCAGCATGGAAGGAGATGGTAGAGACATTGGCAGTATTAAGAAATAAAAAAACAGAGATAAAATGAAAAAAGTTGTAAAAGTCAGCATCGGTAATCTTGCCTTTACAGTAGAGGAGGAGGGTTTTCTCCTGATTAAAGGCTACCTTGACGAACTCCACGATTACTATGACTCAAATGTAAACGGCGATGAGATTATTGAAGGGATAGAGGAGAGGATGGCAGAACTTTTTACAGAGAAGAGTGGAGTTGCTTCTGTAGTAACAACAGCTGTAATCAGAGATGTTATAACAATTCTGGGTCGTCCGGAGGTGATTGTTGAAGAGCAGTCGGAGTATAGCAGAACCTCAACAGGCAGCGGACGCAGAGTTACCCCAAAAAGACTCTACAGAAATCCGGAGAACAAGGTTCTGGGAGGAGTTTGCAGCGGAATCGCAGCATATACATCTATGGATGTCTCTCTTATAAGGATTCTCTATGTGGTGATATTCATCGGCTTCTCCTTTTTGGGTATAATTTTTTCGGGGGGAGTACCGTTTATGATTATTGCATACATTATTCTTTGGATAGTAATCCCCGAAGCAAAAACAGTTGAGCAGAGATGTGCAATGTATGGAGAGCCCATGGATCTTTCAAATATTGAGAGAGATCTTGAGAGAGGTGCAAGGAAGATAGGAAAAGGGATCAGAAGGGCATCGAGAGAGGGGGCAGAGGTTATGAGCGGTTTTGCGCGCGTACTCTCTAAGGCGGTATCAATATTTTTGATTACTGTATCCCTTATAGCAATTACTGCTCTGTCATTTCTGTTCCTTGGAATAGAGGTATTTAAGGGGATTATTCCGATTGATCTTATGGATTATGTAGCCCTTGGAATAGAGAATACATTGTATCTTAAGCTGGCGTTCCTTGGAGTTATGTTTCTCCCGCTTTTTGGAATGCTTTACGGAGGTGTCCAGCTTCTTTTCGGATTTCGCCCTCCACGTATCAGGCCAGGCCTTATAATATTTCTGCTGTGGCTGCTATCACTTCTATCATTTGGCTTCCTTGCAGTTAAATCTTCGAGACCATTCTGGGATGAGGAGTCTGCATCAGCAGAGAAGGCTCTGACAATCAGCTCTGATACAATATATATCAAATTTGCCTCCGCCACTCCGCCACCTCATTCGAGAATAATGCTTGAGGCAGGATACTCAAACTATACGCTGTTTTGGATGGATGAAGATGAGCTGGGCAGTAATATTGTTCTCTTTCCGGAACTCAAGATTGTAAGACAGAGTGCATCAGAGGTTTCAAGAATCAGATACAGAACCCGAGCATATGGCCATGACTATACCGAATCTATGCTAAAGGCCAGAAATACTCTACCCGGATTCGAGATTCAGGACTCCCTGATAACAATAGGCTCGGCTGTTTACAGTAAACAGGATAAGTGGGACGGAACTACGCAAAATATAACCCTCTATATACCGGAAGGCGTACAAGTTGTAGTAAAAGAGCCATTTGAGCACGATTTTAAATCGAAAAACAGAAAGGAGTGGTTTTTCAACAACAAAGATTTCATGCGTAAGGATTGGGAGAGACATGTGTACCGAAGCAGAAATTGGAGAGATAGAGTAGATAGAAGATTAGAAGACGCATTTGACAGATAGATAATAGAACACTCCCGATTCCGCCGGAATCGGGAGTGCTCTTATTTTGTAATTGAGCTTATGTTACTTTATTACTCCCAGCTCTTTACCAACTTTTGTAAAGGCTGCAACACATTTGTCGAGATGTTCGGTTTGGTGCCCTGCACTTATCTGCACCCGGATCCTTGCCTGATCCTTTGGAACCACAGGGAAGTAGAAACCTATCACATAAATTCCCTCTTCTAACATCTTCTCTGCAACTTTTTGGGATAGTTTTGCGTCATATAGCATCACAGCACAAATTGCAGACTGGGTAGGCTTGATATCAAACCCGGCAGCAACCATCTTCTCAACGAAATACTCTGTATTTCTGTGAAGTTTGTCCTGAAGATCGTTGTTCTTTGACATCATATCAAACATTGCGATACCTGCGGCAGCAACCATTGGTGGAATAGAGTTGGAGAATAGGTAAGGTCTGGAGCGCTGCCTTAGCATCTCAATGATCTCCTTTTTACCTGTGGTGAAACCGCCTATTGCTCCTCCGAATGCCTTTCCGAGGGTTCCGGTTATAATCTCAACCTTACCCTTTAGATTGTAGAGCTCTGTAGTTCCCCGGCCGCTCTTACCAACCACACCTGCAGAGTGTGACTCATCAACCATAACCATTGCATTATACTTGCCGGCAAGCTCATATATCTTATCGAGAGGTGCAACATTACCATCCATAGAGAAGACACCATCTGTTACAATAAGACGGAACCTTTGTGCCTGAGCAACTTTAAGAGCGTTTTCCAGCTCCTCCATATTTGCATTACCATAACGGTATCTCTGTGCTTTACAAAGCCTTACGCCATCAATAATAGATGCATGGTTAAGTGAATCAGATATTATTGCATCCTCCTCTCCAAGGAGAGGTTCAAAAACGCCTCCGTTTGCATCAAAACAGGCAGCATAAAGAATTGTATCCTCGGTGCCGAAGAATTCTGCAATACTCTTCTCAAGTTTCAGATGAAGGTCTTGAGTACCGCAGATAAAGCGGACACTTGACATTCCGAATCCATGACTCTTAAGAGCAGCAGCTGCTGCATCTGCAAGAACATGACTATTTGACAGACCAAGATAGTTATTTGCGCAAAAGTTGAGAACCTCCTCTCCGGAGTTTATCTTAATCTTTGCCTGCTGAGGGGTTACAATAACCCTCTCTTTTTTATAGAGACCCGCTTCAACTATACTGTTAAGCTCATTTTGAAGGTGCTCTTTAAAGTTTGTGTACATATTTGGGATGTTTAATATTTTTTTAACAACTATTTACAAATTTAGCAAGTAAAAATAATTTATGGCATAAAATTTGAAAACTATTTCTGTTTTTAAAGTTTCCAACCGGCATAAACTTGCCGGCCTTCATAAATTATAAAGCCTATATGGATATAAAGACCAAGATATTAGAGACCTCTTTGGAGCTGTTTCTGCAAAAAGGGTGTAAAGCGGTAACTATGGATGATGTCTCAAAAGAGAATGGAATATCCAAAAAGACCCTTTACGAGCTTTTTAAGGATAAATCAGATCTTTTAGAGCAGTGTATAGATTTTTTGCATTGTCATATGATAAAGTATGCAAAAAACATGGAGGAGGAGTCAGACAACGTTATGTCACTTCTCTTTAAGATACACGAGACACAGTCAGATGTGATAATCAACCTTAAGAGAAACTTCTTTAAGGAGCTTAAGAGGTACTACTATGCAATCTACAAGAAGACAGTGGAGAAGTTTATGAAGTACCATATGGAGAGGACAAAGGAGTATCTGAATAAAGGACAGAGAGAGGGGTTGATTATTGAGAACATAGATACCGAACTTGTATCGAAGATAATTATTGAGATATCAAATATAATAGAGGAGTCAGAACTTTTCTCATTTAACACACACTCGAGAAAAGATCTGTTTTTAGAGGTTGTTATTCTATATTTTAGGGGAATAGCCACAGAGAAGGGGAGAGAGATAATTGACGAATACATTACTAAAACAAATTAATAAAGAGAGTTTATGAAATTCCGTACAAAAGTCAAAGCGTTTGCTACGCTTTTTGCCGTAATTCTGACAATTGGCACTGCCAAAGCTCAGCAGCCGGTTATGGAGGATCTGCATCTGACATTAGAGAGAGCACTTGAGATAGCCCTCAACCAGAATCTAAGTGTTATGATTGCGGGCGAAGAGATTACAAGGGTTGACTGGATAAAGCAGGAGAACTGGTACACACTGTTCCCTTCGCTTTCTGCCAATGCCCAATACACTAACAACATCCTAAAGCCGGTCTTCTTCTCGGACTTTTTCCCGGGTGGAAAGATGGAGATAGGCTCTACAAACAGTTACGCAGTAACAGGAACAATGCAGGTGCCAATCTTCTCCCTGGCGATATTCAAAAATATCCAGTTGTCCGACATAGAGATGAAATCTGCACTTGAATCATTAAGAGGAACCAAAATAGATCTGATTGCACAGGTAAAGAACTCATTTTATGGCGTTCTGATGCTTGAAGAGTCACTTAAGGTACTTAATGAGAGCTATAAAAATGCAAGAGAGACGGCAGATAACATTAAGAGAATGTACGAGAACGGAATGGCATCGGAGTACGATATGATAAGATCTGATGTCTCTGTAAGAAATATTCTGCCATCTATCACTCAGGCAAAAAATGCTCTTGAACTATCCAAGATGCAGCTTAAGGTCCTTCTATCTGTAGAGCTGACAACTCCTGTTAAATTGGAGGGTAGCATTGCTCAGTTAGAGAGGGAGATAGAGCGACACTCTTCAGGAGATGTACTCTCTCTCGAGAACAACAGCAGCATCAGGAGTATGGATATTCAGATGGAGAGGGTAAATAAGAGTATAGAGCTTATACGTTCGCAGAGACTACCCTCATTAGCCGGATTTGCCAACTATCAGCTTCAGATGCAGAGCGAAGAGTTTACATTCTCAAACAGATGGACCAACTCTGTTGCGGTTGGACTTGCACTTCAGATTCCAATATTCAATAAGATGTCCTACACACTCAAGGAGAGACAATCACAGGTAGTTGTAAGGCAGCTTAAGATGCAGAGGGAGCAGCTTGAGAACAATCTGAGTCTTTCTCTCAGGAACTCTATAAATGAGATGAATCGTGCAATGGAGCAGCTGGTCTCAGATAAAGAGGCGGTGAAGCAGGCTACTAAAGGCTATGAGATATCAAAGGTAAGATACAACACAGGAGCCGGAACTTTACTCGAACTAAACGATACAGAGGTTGCCCTAACAAGAAGCAGGCTTAATCTAAACCAGACTATCTACGACTACATCAAGGCTAAGAGTGATTTTGAAAAGGTCATAGGAGATAATGAGTTAATAAACAGATAATAAATAAGAAAAATAAAAAAGATAACCGAAATAATTTCAACCATATGAAAAAGATAACATTAATGCTTCTGTTTGGTACCCTTTTACTTGCTGCATGCTCCGGGGAGGAGTCGGGTGAGAGAGCCGCAAAAGAGTACCAGGTTAAGGTTGCCACAGTAGAGAAGGCAATTGTAAGACAAGATTTTGAATTTACCGGAAACATCGAACCGATGTACAAGAATAATATATCAAGCTCTGCTGCTCAAAGGATAGAGAAGGTGTATGCCGAGGTAGGTACAAGGGTAAAGAGGGGTCAGCTTCTTGTGGAGATGGAGAATCTAAACTACACCTCTGCCAAAATACAGTTAGAGAATCTTAAGCTGGATCTTTCTCGCCTCGAGGCCCTCTACAAAGCCGGAGGAGTTGCCGAACAGCAGTACGATCAGCTAAAAACACAGGTTAAGATCTCAGAAGAGGGATTAGTAAATCTTGCCAAAAACACAAGATTACTCTCTCCGATAGATGGTATTGTTGTTCAGAAGAATTTTGACAGCGGCGATCTTGCAACCGGAATGCCGATTCTTGTTGTAATGCAGATGCAGCCGGTTAAAATATTGATAAGCATATCGGAGGAGTTCTTCCCGCAGGTAAAAGCAGGAACCCCTGTAGAGATCACTCTCGACATCTATCCAAATAAGAGTTTCAAAGGTAATATTATGCTAATTCACCCTATTGTAGATCCAACTACAAGAACCTTTGTTGCAGAGGTAAGGATCAATAATCCGGCATTAGAGATTCGTCCGGGTATGTTTGCACGGGCAAAGGTAGATTTCGGGACAAAGGAGAGGGTTGTTGTTCCCGATAGAGCAGTTATCAAGCAGTCAGGTACAAACGACAGATATGTATATGTATTGGATGGCGATGTCGTGAATTTCACAAAAGTGGAACTTGGAAGAAGATCAGGCTCTGTATATGAGGTGTTAAGTGGTGTTGAAGCCGGAGATAAGATTGTTATTGCCGGAAACAGCTCTCTTATAGACAAGGCAACTGTTAAGGTTGTAGAGTCAGATCTCGATTTAACTTTATAAAAACGTAAACTCAATTATGAAAATATATGAAACCGCGGTCAGGAAGCCGGTAACAACCGCCCTGATATTTATAGGGGTAGTGGTCTTTGGACTCTTTTCGTTCACAAGACTATCTGTTGACCTTTACCCCGAGATTGAACTCAATGCGGTAACAATCATGACTACATATTCGGGTGCAAGTGCTACCGATATTGAGCAGAATGTTACCAAAAGACTTGAGATGTCACTGAGCACAGTATCTGACCTCAAGAGGATTACCTCAACATCTAAGGATAATATCTCCCTGATAACAATAGAGTTTGAATATGGGACAGATATGGATGAGGCTGTGAATGATATTCGGACGGTTATAGATATGCAGAGGAACTTTCTTCCGGATGATACCGAGAATCCTGTGATTCTCAAGTTCAACTCATCAATGATGCCTGTTGCATTTATATCTGCAAGGAGTTCACAAAACTCTCAGGGACTCTATAAGATTCTGGAAGAGAGAGTTGCAAATCCTATTAACAGAATAAACGGTGTTGCATCGGTATCTATCTCAGGTGCACCTCAAAGAGAGATTCAGGTGCTTGTAGACCCTAAGAAGATGGAGGCCTACAAGCTGACTGTTGAGCAGATCTCCGGACTGCTTGCAATGGAGAACAGGAATATTCCCGGTGGGAGTATCGATATCGGATCAGAAACATTCTCGGTAAGGGTAGATGGTGAGTTCAAATCGAGTGATGAGATAAGTGAGATTATCGTCGGAAGCTTTATGGGTAAGAACATCTATATTAAGGATGTAGCTGTTGTTAAAGATACTCTCAAAGAGAGGGCAACCGAGGTCTATACCAATGGAGAGAGATCTGCTATGATAGTGATACAGAAGCAGTCCGGCTCCAATGTGGTAGAGATTGCAGACAAGATCAATAAAGAGCTTCCAATAATAAGGGCATCTCTGCCTCCGGATGTTCAGCTCGAGATGGTGCTCGACACATCTGACTTTATTAAGAGCAGTATCAACTCTCTTACAGAGACAGTTCTCCTGGCAGGGATATTTGTAATGATTGTGGTTCTCTTCTTCCTGGGGAGATGGAGGGCAACATTCATTATTATCCTCACAATTCCGGTATCCCTCATTGCGGCATTTATCTACCTTATGATAACCGGCAACACTCTCAATATTATATCACTCAGTTCACTCTCCATTGCGATAGGGATGGTGGTGGATGATGCAATAGTGGTGCTGGAGAATATCACCTCCCATATCGAGAAGGGTAGTAAGCCCAAGGATGCAGCTATCTATGCAACCAACGAGGTGGCAGTAGCCGTTGTGGCATCTACACTCACAATTGTAGCAGTATTCTTCCCGCTGACCATGGTTACCGGGCTTGCAGGTATAATGTTCAAACAGCTTGGATGGATAGTAACTATCATTATAACTGTCTCAACAATTGCAGCTCTTACGCTTACCCCTATGCTTAGTTCAAGGATTCTTAAGAAGGATCCAAAGAGGAGTAAAGGGTTTATGTTCTTCTATTCACCAATCGAGAGAGGCCTCAACTCCCTTGACTCCTGGTATGCAAGGATGCTGGGATGGGCTCTAAAGCACAGGTTCCTTGTATTTGCCGCCTCTTTTCTACTATTTGTATCGAGTATAATGCTTCTTACAAAAGTGGGGACAGATTTTTTCCCTGCCTCTGACAACTCTCAGATATCTATTGTAGTAGAGTTACCTGTCGGGACCAGGGTAGAGCAGGCTAAGAGACTTAACCAGTATATCTATGGAGCCTGGAAGGAGAAGTACCCCGAGATCGAGGTGCTACAGGCCTCTATGGGACAGTCAGACGGATCGAATATCTTTATGTCTCTGGGAAGCTCCGGGAGTCACCTTATCTCATACACCGCAAGACTATCTGAGTCAAGAGGCCGTAAACGGGATATTTTTGAGATTTCGGACCTTATGAGAGAAGACCTTATGGCAATACCGGAGCTCTATCGCTTTGAGGTAATTCCGGGAGGGTCAAACGAGGGTATGGGCTCAGGTGGATCTAATCTTGAGCTGGATGTTCTCGGTTACAATATGGATGATGCTGCAGTAGTTGCAGAGCAGGTTGCCGAGATTATGCGTAATACTCAGGGCCTTCGTGATGTAAAGCTTAGCAGAGAGGATTATATGCCTCAGCTTAGAGTTCAGTTCGATCGTAAGAAGCTTGCCATGAATGGGATAACACTTACAAGTGCAGCAACCGTGGTGAGGAATCGTATCAACGGAGTTATCACCACAAGATATCGTGAAGATGGTGAGGAGTATGATATAGTGGTAAGAAACAGTATTGAGAACAGATCTGATATTGAAGATATAAAATCGATACTGCTCTATAACTCGCAGGGTAAGATGATAAGATTGAGTGAGGTGGGAGAGGTGCTGGAAGATTTTGCACCGCCTTCAATTGAGCACTTAGATAGAGAGAGGGTTATCAAAGTAACCGGATCTATCTACAACAGAGCTTTGGGAGATATAGCCAAGGAGGTGACAGCCAAGACAGATGAGATTCAGCTACCTCAGAATATAGTTGTAAAGATGTCAGGATCTTATGAGGAGCAGCAGGAGTCATTTGCAGATATGTTAACACTCTTGTTACTTGTGGTTATGCTCACCTATATAGTGATGGCCGCTCAGTTTGAGTCATTCCGGGATCCGTTTATAATAATGTTTTCATTACCGTTTGCATTCACCGGTGTGTTTACAGCTCTTTGGCTTACAGAGACTTCGCTAAGTCTGATTGCTCTTATTGGGGCCGTTATGCTTGTGGGTATTGTAGTTAAAAACGGTATTGTGCTGATTGACTACATCAACCTCAACAAAGAGAGGGGAATGAGTGTAATGCGCTCTGTTGTCTCCGGAGGTAGATCACGTCTGCGTCCGGTACTGATGACAACTCTCACCACCATCCTCGGTATGCTACCAATGGCAATTGGTATAGGAGAGGGTTCGGAGATATGGCAGCCGATGGGTATCTCAATAATTGGGGGTCTAACTGTCTCTACTATACTTACCTTAGTGGTTATTCCAACTGTTTACTGCTCTTTCCATGCAGGAGACATTAAGAGGAGAAGGAGGGCTTATGCCAAACTCAGTAACAATACTAACAACCCTAAGTGGGGCAAAAACAGATAAGATATGAAAGCATTAATGATAATATATAATCAGGCGCACTCCGCAATTATTATGGATATTCTTGACGGGTGCAACGTAAGGGGTTTTACTAAGTGGACAGATGTTCAGGGTAGGGGTTCGGTAAAGGGCGAACCCCACTACGGGACCCATGCATGGCCATCTAAGAATATGGCCACTCTCGCGGTTGTAGAGGATAGTTTGGTATCTGTGCTGACAGAAGAGCTCAAGAGGTTGAATGCACAATCGGAAGATCAGGGACTAAGGGCTTTCGTTTGGGAGGCAGACTCTATTGTATAAGGTTGTTTACGACAGGTTGTAAAAGCTAAGTAGGTTTTTTGAAAAAAACATCTTAATTTAGCAGTCGTAATATTTATCTAAGTACAAATCATTAAAAAAATCTAAAAAATGGCAATAGCAGTAAATGACTCAAATTTTAACGAAATAGTTATTAAGTCCGATAAACCTGTAGTTATCGATTTCTGGGCAACATGGTGTGGCCCTTGTAGAATGATCTCTCCGATTATTGATGAGCTTGCTATAGAGTTTGAGGGCAAAGCAGTTATAGCCAAGTGCGATGTTGACTCGAGCGAAGAGGTGCCTGTAAAATTTGGGATTCGTAATATTCCTACCATACTCTTCTTCAAAAACGGCGAGTTAAAAGATAAGATTGTAGGTTCTACAACAAAATCTGCAATCGTTGCTAAAATCAATGAGTTAATGTAACAGAACAACGAGTTAATTTTTAATTATGAAAAGATTTACACTCATCACGCTTCTGATGCTCATTCTCTCGACTGCGGCATTTTCGCAGGCAAAGATTGGGATCAAGGGGGGGTTGAATTTCAACTCCTACAAAGATGTGACCGAAAATGTAAACACCACCTGGAATAACAGTACCGGATACCATTTCGGTATGACCTTCCAGACTAAGGTCCCTTTTATAGGACTGGGATTACAGCCGGAACTTCTCTTTGTAAGAAAGGGGGTAGAGAATCTTAATTCACCCTCTAACAACTTTCATCTGGACTATCTTACCCTTCCTATAAATGTTCAGATCGGTTTAGATCTTATTCTGTTCCGTCCGTTTGTTATGGTAAGCCCCTATATTTCATATGCAATCGGTAAGGGAGAGATGCTCGAAAATACCAGCTGGGACAATCTTAACAGATTTGACTACGGTTACGGACTGGGTGTGGGTCTCGATATATGGAAGTTGCAGATTACCGGCAAATATAACTGGGGAATTGGTAAGTTGCAGAATGCCTCATCTACGGATATAAACGGGCAGACACTCAAAAATGCCAAGTTTGAGGGATTTCAACTTTCGGTTGCAATAATGTTTTAGGTAAGAGATGACAAAAAGAGTCTGTGTCTACTGCTCTTCGAGCAATACATTAGAGGGAAAATATAGTGAGGCCGCCAAAGAATTTGCAGAGGCGGCCTCTCTGTTAGGATATTGTGTAGTTTGCGGTGGCAGCAGTATGGGCCTTATGGGTATCATTATAGATACAATGCTCAAAAACGGTGGCAGAGTAGAGGGGGCTATTCCGGAGTTTATGGGAGATATGGAGATTCAGCATCCGGATATTGAGCATCTGACTGTAGTGGATACAATGAGTAGAAGGAAGGAGGTTTTGCGTGAGAATACAGATGCTGTGGTCGCTTTCCCGGGTGGGTTAGGCACTCTCGAGGAGCTGTTGGAGACCTATACTCTCAAGAGATTGGGGAAGTATGACGGTACCGTTATTATCTTTAACCAAGATGGCTTTTATAACAAACTTCTTAACCTCCTGGAACATTTTGCAGATAATAAGTTCCTCAAACCGAACTATCGGGAGAGTATTGTTGTTGTAAATAGCGTAGAGGAGCTTATTGTTGCGATTGGAGCTTCTAAAAGAGAGCTTTTAAGACCGGAGCACTATTAGACCGCCCCTCTCTTCAAAATTATAAAGCATAGCCAATTAAGTTATATATGGAGCTAAAAAATGTAGAGGAGTCAGTTAAGTGTGAGATAGAGAAGGTGAACAATCTTATTGCAGAGACACTTTCGAGCAAGGTTGATTATCTTAATACAATAAACAGATATCTCTTATCAAACAAAGGCAAGCAGATAAGGCCAATGTTGAGTCTTGTCGCTGCAAGGGCGTGCGGCACTATTAACGGAAAAACCATCAGTTGTGCAGCTGTTTCGGAGATGATTCATACAGCAACTCTACTCCATGACGATGTTGCCGACAACTCATCTGTAAGGAGAGGGTCACCAACAGTGCAGACAAAGTTCAGCCCGGCCGCCTCTGTTTTGTGCGGAGACTACTGGCTATCAAAGGCACTCTCGCTACTTACCCGGGAGAACGACCCCAATATATTAGCTTTTTTTACAAAGGCAGTGGAGGAGCTCTCGGAGGGTGAGCTGTTTCAGTTGCAGAAGGCAAACTCTCTCGATACAACAGAGAGGGACTATCTCGATATAGTAACAAGAAAAACATCAAGCCTCTTTGTGGCCTCTGTCGCAAGTGCAGTTTACTCTTCCGGTGCTTGTGAAAGTGTTATTGAAGCAATGACAGGCTATGCCTACAATCTGGGAATAGCTTTTCAGATAAGAGACGATATCTTTGACTATATGCCGGAGCTTAAAACAGGCAAAGAGTCCGGAGTTGATATCAGAGAGAAGAAGATTACTCTCCCACTGATACTTGCACTAAGGAGTGCTCCGGAGAGAGAGCGGGAAGAGATGCTTGAAGTAATCAGAAAATCAGATTATAACGATTACCTTATGGCAAGCATGACAATCAGTTTTGTAAAAGAGTTCTCCGGAGTGAACTCTGCACAAAGAGCACTTACCAACTACTCCGACTTTGCGATTAGCTCACTTGGCCCTATTGAGGATTCACAATACAAACAAGATCTTGCCGGAATTGCAAAATATGTCGGTACAAGACTTATGTAGAGGAGGCTAAAAATTTTGCTCTGCACAAATAGAGAGCTTCTCATAGAACTCCTTACCGAAAGCGTGAATTATTGGATCTTTAAGGAAACGATAAACCGGAACTCCATCTTTTCGCCCCTTTGCATAGGCATCAAGACAGACATGCCACTCATGCAGATTTAGAGCAACCATCCCATTTGAGAGAGTCGAGACCCTTATAGGGTAGAGCCAGCATGAAATGGGCTTTCTCAGTATGCTCTCTCCTTCATTATGAGCAAATTCAATAGCACAAAAGCAGTTATCATCCTTGTCGAAGAGAGTATAGGCACACTCCTCTCCATCTATTAGAGGTGTTACCATATCTCCATCAATATCAAGGAGAGATAGACCCTGCTCTTTAATGGTACGAATACCCTCAGGTCTTAGGTACTTTGATATCTTTCCGTACTCATCCTCGAGAAGCTTACACTCATCGTCATTAAGAGGGGCGCCGCTGTCTCCTATTATACAACAAGCTCCGTGGCATCTGGGGATGTCGCAGAAGAACTTCTCTGTCAATATTGCGGATGAGACTAAATAGTTGTCAATCTCGATAATTGTTGGGGTTGCCATATAAAATGTGTTTGTGCTGCTATTAAATATTACCGGTAACTACTGCCCGGTTTTTGTGTGCAGTAGTTACCGGTAAAGTTTATATCAAATATTAAACAGGATACTTAGAGACAAGCTATTTAGCTTCCGGTGCATATCCCTTCATTACAAACTCAGCCTGGTTGTTCTGACTAAACTGCTCCTTGATAAACTTGTTAAGTTTTGCAGGAGTTATTGAGTTAAGAGCTGCCTCATATGTTGTATGCATGTCTTTTCCAAGTAGATATCTGTTTGTAATAACGTTAAGCCAATATCCGTTCTCTCTAAGATTCTGAGTGTACTCCTTAGACATAAACTCAACTATCTTTTTGAAATCGGCCTCGGTAACACCGTTCTCCATAACATTGGTAATCTCCTTATAAGCTCTTGCAAGAAGTCTCTCCTTAAGTGCAACATCGGTGTCGAAACCAAACAGGAATGTAAAGCTCTCTTCCGGATAGTTGGTTACACTCATGTTAACACCTACACCGTAAGTGCCTTGCTCCTCTTCGCGGATGGTTCTTGTAAAGACTTGGTCGAATACCTGTTTTGTCATACTTGCCATAATCCTGTTCTCTACATTGTAAGGAACATTTCCGGTAAAGAAGGTGTAAACAGTTGCCTTAGGTGTCTGCATCTCTTTGTCGAAATGCTTAACTACCTTTCCTTTAACAGGAACTAATCCAACGTTTTTCCAATCCTCTTTTCTCCCTTTATTTCCCGGAAGAGATGCGATATAGGTCTCAACAAGCGGCTTAAGAGTAGCAGCATCTGCATTGCCTACAAAAACAAAGGTGAAATCTGCAGCGTTGGAGAAGCGCTCTTTTGCAAGTGTAAGTGCCCTTTCGTAGTCTATCTTATCAAGCATATCCATATTCAGTCTCTGAGAGTATGGGCTATTGTTGTATAATACCGCCTGAACTGTATCAGAGAATGCAGCCATTGGATTTGCATCCATGTTTTTAAGCTGAGCCTTAACTCTGCCCATCCACGCCTCGAATGCCTCATCATCTTTTCTTAAAGAGGTGAAGTTGAGGTGAACAAGCTGCATAAATGTCTCAATATCCTTTGGAGAGCTACTGCCTGAGAGTGTCTCGCCTGAGATTGAAACAGATGGAGAAAGAGATACATTTTTGCCGGCAAGAACCTTTCTAAGGTCAGTTGTGCTGAAGTTTCCTACACCCCCTACAGATGCAATATCACCCACAACCTTTGTGCTTATAATATCCTTAATATCAAACAGTGAGAATCCTCCGCGGCTTGATGCATTAAACAAGATCTGATCCTCTTTGAAGTCGGTCTTCTTAATAACAACAGTTGCTCCGTTTGAGAGGTTCCACACAGTAGCTCCGCTCATCGGCTCAGTCACCTCAGATACTACTCTGCCCGGTTTTGGCGGTGTGGAGATAAGTGGCTCATTGGAGACAGTCTCTGTATAGGCCTCAACCTCAGCTGCACGGGCATTGAGGAATAGCTCAAGCACCTGATCGTTTGTAGGTATCTCAAGACCCTCTTTACGAGGCATCATAATAGCTATGGCCACATTCTCCATGGTAGGTAGTGACATCGCTACAGTGTTGATCTGCTCAAGAGGAATAGCAGGAATAATCTGCTGCATGGTTGCATACTCCATCTCAATTCCCGGAAGGGCATTCCCTGTAAGGAAGTGGTTGAGGATCTGCTGAACAAAGTAGTTGCTGCTCAGTTTTTCGCGCTCTTTGTATGTCTGTTCCAGACGGCTGTTGTAGTTAGCTTTAGCTCTCTCGTACTCAGAAGCAGTAAATCCGTATCTCTTAACTTTTTCTGCTTCCATTACAATTGCTTTGAGTGCACTGCCTATCTCACCCTCTCTCGCTCCTGCAGATACTCCAAAAGCAGCCTTAGTGTTTGAGACAATAAAGTCGCCGTAAGATGATGATGCAGATGTGAAAGGAGAGTTTGCCTTTTGGGCAATCTCCGACAATCTGGAGTTTAACATACTTGTAACCATTGTTGACATATAGTCAAATACAAGAGAAGCAGCAGTGGGACGAAGCATTTGTGGGACAACCTCATGCTTGTAAAATACCATAACACTGGAAGAGGTAGCCTCCGGGTCACTTGCAACTGAAACCAGCGGATCTTTTGTGTCAGGAACAGGGAACTCTTCGCGTGGTGCCGGATTTTTTGGCTTAGGGATAGCACCGAAAAGTTTGATAATCTGCTTTTCGATAGCCTCGGGATCTATATCTCCAACCACGATAATACCCTGTAAATCTGGGCGATACCATTTATGGTAATAATCCTTTAACTCCTGATAGGTAAAGTTGTCTACAACCTCTACAAGACCGCCGGGGAGACGATGAGCGTACTTACTGTCCGGCATGATATCCGGGAGTATCTTCTCTATCATTCTCATCTGGGCATTGTTTCTTGTGCGTAGCTCCTCACGTATAACCCCTCTCTCCTTGTCGATGTCTTCGTGATCGAGAGTGATTGCGCACGCCCAGTCATGAAGGATAAGCAGACATGAGTCAATAATGCCCTGCCTGCTTACAGGAACGGCAGAGATGTTATATACTGTCTGATCTATAGCTGTATATGCATTAAGATTTGCTCCAAATTTAACACCGATAGTCTCGAGATAGGAGATCACCTTGTTGTCCGGAAAGTTTTTTGTTCCGTTAAATGCCATGTGCTCCAGAAAGTGTGCTAAACCTCTTTGGTTCTCCTCTTCGAGGATTGAGCCGACCTTCTGTGCAATAAAGAACTCTGCCTGACCTTTAGGTTCCACATTTTTCATTACAAAATAGGTGAGTCCGTTTTCAAGCTTTCCGCTTCTAACCTTAGGGTCAAGCGGCATTGGTTGCGGCATCTGCGCTATTGCCCCCATAGAGAGAATAAACGAGGCCGCAATTAGGAATAGTCGTTTCATAAATATTACTTGATTTGATTTTTAAGATAGTACAAATATAATTATATTTTTGCATGGTAACTTATATTTTTTTATTTTTGCAGGAAACCCTTATTCGAAACGTAATTTTTTTGTACATTTTTAAAATTAGACAGATGAAAAGAGTCAAGACATTTTTTGCCGTATGTATTATCTCTGCTTTAACAGTTGTTTCAGCATACGGTCAGGACATGGAAGCAGCTACCGAGTTGTATAATGCAGGAGGAAAAGCCCTTAGCGAGAGCAACTATGTTGCGGCCATAGATTCATTTAACAAAGCGCTTAAAATGCTTGAAACTCTCACAGCAGAAGACCGCGGAGAGGATGGAGATGTTCTGATGACCGAGTGTAAAAACATCATACCTCAGATACACCTGCGGTACGGCAAAGAGCTTGCAAGCGCCGGAGAGATTGATAATGCAATGGTACAGCTTAAAAAAGCGGTCGAAACAGCCAACACCTTCTCAAACCCGGAGGTAGCAGAGGAGGCAACCGCACTTATACCTCAGCTTCTTATGGTAAACGCAACAAATCTGCTAAATGCGGGAAAACTTCCGGAAGCGATTGCAGGATTCAAAAAGGTTTTAGTAGCAGAACCTGCTAACAGCAACGCCTATCTATACGTTGGTATTGCAGAGAGCCGTCTTAACAACGAAGATGGAGCAATTGCTGCATTTGAAAAGGCGATAGAGTTGGGTGAGACAGCAAACTCTCCAAGACAGATTTCAACTATCTACCTCAAAAGATCGGTTGCAGCAACAAGAGAGAAGAAGTGGGCAGATGTATTCTCGAATGCGGTAAAGGCAAACGAGTATTCGGAGTCTCCAAACGGATTCAAGCTTATTGGTCTTGCCGGTGTTCAACTGAAAAAATATGACGATGCAATAGAGGCACTTGAGATGTACCTCGCTGCAGATCCTAACGCAAAGGATAAAAGCAGTACACTATACAACCTTGCTGTATCTTATGAAGCTAAGAATAACAATGCAAAGGCATGCGGCTATTACAAGCAGCTTCTTAACGATGCAACATACAAGCAGGTTGCAGAGTTTAAGGTGAAAACTACTCTAAAGTGCAATTAAGGAGTATAGAGATATTAGCACCAGCAAAAAACATTGACATCGGCATTGCAGCAATTGACTGTGGTGCCGATGCTCTCTATATTGCCGGTCCCTCTTTTGGAGCAAGAGAGGCGGCCGGGAACTCAATTTCCGATATTGAGAGATTGGCCTCTTATGCTCATAAGTTTGGTTCTAAGGTATATATGGTCATAAACACCATTCTCTTCGAAAACGAGACAGAGGCCGCCTCGAGACTCGCTTTTGCGGCATATGAAGCGGGGTGCGATGCTCTTATTGTTCAGGATATGGGTCTCCTTAAGGCAGGGCTGCCACCGCTTCCGCTCTTTGCCTCCACTCAGACAAATATCCGTACCCCGGAGAGGGCCGTTATGCTTGAATCACTTGGCTTTAAACGTGCTATTCTTGCAAGAGAGCTATCACTTAATGAGATAGCAGAGATTCATAAAAGCACATCAATGGAGCTTGAGACCTTTATCCACGGAGCCCTATGTGTTTCATACAGTGGCCAGTGCTATATAAGCAGCAGGGTCACCGGCAGAAGCGGAAATCGTGGGGAGTGTGCACAGCTTTGTCGTTCCGATTACAACGTTACAGACAGCAAAGGGAGAGTGATTGCCGCAAACAGAGCGATACTCTCACTTAAAGATCTCAATCTGTCCGGCTATATTCCTCAGCTGATAGAGGCAGGAGTAACATCATTCAAGATAGAGGGGCGTCTTAAAGGTGTCTCATATATCAAGAATGTTGTACGCTATTACAGATCTTTGATGGATAAGTTTCTGGAAGAGAATATAGCTTACAGCAGCGCCTCTTACGGAAAACTTTACGGGGGATTCACCCCAAGACCGGAGAGTACTTTTAACAGGGGCTATACAAACCTCTTTATTGAGGGCAAAAGGGGGGAGTGGAGCAGCGGTGCAAGTGCCGGATTCAAAGGGGAGTATATTGGAGAGATTCTATCTGTGAGTGTGAGAGAGAGAGGGGGAATGAGTTTCAGATACAAATCTGCAACGGCTCTCTCCAATGGAGACGGGCTCTTTATAGTATCCCCCAAGGGGGTTACTACCGGAATCAGAGCAAGTGTTGTGGATGGAGATGTTGTTTACACCAACGACAAAGAGGAGATTGCTAACGGATCTAAGCTCTATAGAAACTACAACCATCTTTTTGAGAAGGAGTTAGAGAACAATATGCCGGAGAGACTTATTGATGTCTCTCTTACATTCGAATGTGATAAAGAGTTAACACGACTATCTGCTCATAGTGAGGATGGACGTGTGGTAAAGATTCAGTATCCAAACACTTATGACTCGGCAAAGGACCCCGTATTGGCAAAAGAGGGGGTGATCCGTCAGCTTGGGAAGAGATCGGGGATATACAGGTTTACTGTGTGTGAGATATCCCTTGCCAAGTCGCTCTTCTATCCGGCATCTGTTCTTAACAGTATGAGAAGAGAGATCGCTTTAAAGCTTGACTCACTTCCTGTTGTATCAAGGGTGGGTGCAAGTGCGCAGATGGGGGAGAGAGAGGAGCTCTCAGCGGAGAGGGGATTTAAACTCTTTGAGGGTGTTGTGGCAGACTATCGGGAGAATATCTCCAACTCTTTATCTGCCAAACTATATCATGAACTGGGAGCGAAATCGACTCAGCCGGCTTTCGAGATCTCTCCCCCTGCAGAGGCAGAGCTTATGAGATGTAGGTATTGTATCCGTAAGGAGTTGGATATGTGCCATAAAGAGGGTAAGGGGGGTAAATTCAGCGACCCTTTTTGGTTAGAGAACGGAGGGAGGAGATTCCGTGTGGAGTTTGATTGTATTAGATGCGAAATGGTTATATTTGGATAAATTTTTTGAGTTATGCAGTTTGCAGAGATCGTAGGACAAAAGAGAGTCAAGGAGCAGTTAGTGGCTATGGAGGGGAGGGTAAGTCACGCCATACTCTTTTGTGAAGAGTCAGGTTACGGAGCACTCGCCTTGGCAATCGCCTTTGCTCAGTACCTCTCCTGTCCATCCTCCCACGATGGTGACTCATGCGGTGTATGCTCTGTATGCAACAGATTCTCGAAACTTATCCACCCTGATCTGCACTTTGCAATGCCTGTTAGCTCAACTAAATCTGTTTCGGCAGATAAGAAGCCGGTAAGTGACAACTTTGCGGCGCAGTGGAGAGAGGCGGTGATATCCGACCCGTACTTTACAGAGCAGCAGTGGTATGAGAGGATAGGGGTTGATAATAAGTCCGGTATGATAGGGGTAAACGAGGCAACCCTTATAGTGAGAAAGCTGAGTTTGAGAGCTTTTGAAGGGGGGCGTAAGTTTATGATAATATGGTTACCCGAGAGGATGAACCAGGAGGCTGCCAACAGGCTTCTAAAGCTGATAGAGGAGCCACCTAAGGATACATTTATATTTCTGGTAAGTGAAGCCCCGGAGAGGATAATAACCACAATTTTATCAAGGTGTCAGATATTCCGTCTTCCGCCTGTAGAGAGAGAGGAGCTTATTCAGGAGCTTATTCAGGAGTTTGATGTTGACCAGCAGGACGCCGACTTCTGGGCAAGGATCTCCGGTGGGAGCTTAAGCAGGGCAAGGCAGCTTATCAGGGATTCAGAGATGACATCTGCCTACGAGAGTTCGCTTACAACTCTTCTTGAAGGCTGTGCATCAAAGGATTTGAAGAGAGTTGTTAACTTTTGGGAGGAGATCTCCCTAACAGGCAGAGAGAGTCAGAAGAGGTTCTGTGAATACACTTTGGAGTTTCTAAGGAGAGCTCTTATAACTAAGATGGGGGTGGGTGAGATATCAAATACCCCATCCTCTAACAAGGAGTCAACAGATTACTGGAGCGGGCGTATCAACCCCTCTTTCTATCCAAAAGCGTACGATTTTATGAATAAGGCTCTGCAGGATATCAACCGTAACGTCAATCCACGCTATATTTTTGCCGACCTTGGTAACCGCTTTTTCCTATCTTTGTAATTTGAAAAAATATGGATACACAAAATACAAAATATGATTGTAACAGAGGCACCACCACCTGCAGGACAGATGAGGGTGAGCTCAACTGTGAATTTAACCCCGGTTGCTGTAAACTTAGTGTCTATGATTGGTTGAGTGATATCCCCAATGAACTCACAAGCGATCTGTTTGAGGTGAGATTCAAAAATACAAGGAAACTTATCTTCAAAAACTTATCGGGTTCTCAGTTGCAGATTGGTGACATTGTTGTGGTGGAGGCTGTTAACGGGCACGATGTGGGAATTGTTACTCTTAGCGGGCCGGTAATACTCTCTCAGCTAAGAAGAAACAATATAGATATCAAAACTTATGAGTTTCGCAAGGTATTCCGTAAGGCCAAGCCTCTCGATATTGAGCGTTGGCAGGAGTCTATTGCAAGAGAGCATAAAACAATGATAAGGTCCAGGCAGATAGCTGCCTCTCTTAACCTTAACATGAAGATCGGGGATGTGGAGTTTCAGGGTGATGGCACAAAAGCTATATTCTACTATATTGCAGACGAGCGCGTTGACTTTAGACAGTTGATTCGGGTCTTTGCAGATGAGTTTAGGATAAGAATTGAGATGAAGCAGATTGGTGCGAGACAGGAGGCTGGTCTGATAGGTGGTATTGGTGTGTGTGGTCAGGAGCTATGCTGCTCCAGGTATATGTCAGATTTTAAGTCGATAACAACTCAGGCGGCCCGTACCCAGGATCTGTCACTAAATCCTCAAAAACTTGCAGGTCAGTGCAGTAAGCTTAAGTGTTGTATCAACTACGAGGCGGCTACATATATAGATGCTCATATCAATATTCCACATTTAAGATCTCCTCTCGAAACCGAAGAGGGGCTTGCCTATCTGGTAAAGACAGATACCCTAAAGGGGATTATGTGGTTCTCCTATGAGCAGAACAGTATGACTCATATGTTTCCTGTAGAGGCAGAGAGGGTTAGGGATATTATCAAACTCAACCGACGCGGTGTTAAGGCCTCAAATATCAACCCAAGGAAAGAGAATAAGATCCCGGAGTATATGAGTGCGGTGGGCGAGGATAGTATCTCCCGGTTCGATGATAAG
>CAZCXB010000009.1:21882-23170 GCA_964502485.1 uncultured Muribaculaceae bacterium
CCCGGAGTATATGAGTGCGGTGGGCGAGGATAGTATCTCCCGGTTCGATGATAAGAGCAGAAACAACCATAAAAAGGGAAGAAATTTCCGGAACAACAGAAAAAAGGGTGGCAATGAATCCTGATGGGAAAAGATTCAGCTTTATAATTATACTTCTGATAACTCTCTCTTCTCTCTCCTGTAAAGGGTGGGGGGAGTACTCTCCGGGGTTCAGACATCTCACTAAATTCAACTCTCAGGATAGTATATCGAAGTATGATATCGAGATATTTGCAAGAATTCCTGACTCATTCGAACAGGAAGATCTCCCTATTATCTTAACGATTGAGAGGCCGGACGGCACAAGGTATGCAGATACACTCTCTCTGCCTGTGAGAATGGATATGATCCCCTATCAAGGGTTGAGAACAGGAAGGTGGACGGATATGAAGTGGGGATACCGAACAGGTGTAAAGTTGGAGCAGGCCGGAAGGTGGAGATTCTATATTAATAACAACCTCTCTTATACCGAGATTGGATGTTCCGGAGCAATGGGGGTGATAATAACTAAGCTTTAAGAGATGGGTAAGGATAAGTTAAAAAGATTTGAGGAGAACAAGAGTTTTGGTTGTCTCTACCAGCCGGAGTTCGAAGAGGTATTTCGTAAAGATTATTTTATGAAAGGCAGGTGGAACAGTGACCACTTCAAAAACAGCAACCCGCTGGTTCTGGAGCTGGGTTGCGGAAGGGGTGAATATACTGTTGCTCTTGCCCGGCGGGAATCTGAGAAAAACTTTATAGGAGTAGATATTAAAGGAGCAAGAATGTGGAGGGGTGCCAAGACAGCGACCGAAGAGGGGTTGCTCAATGCTGCATTTTTCCGTTGCAGAATTGAATTCATCGAGTGGGCATTCGCCCCCGGGGAGGTCTCGGAGATATGGATCACCTTTCCCGATCCTCAAATGAAAAGTGAAAACAAGCGACTCACATCGCCGGCATTTATAGAGAGATATAAAAAACTCCTTACTCCGGGGGGTGTTATCCGACTAAAGACCGACAGCTCATTCCTTTATGAGTACACACTCGACCTTGTAAACTCCCGGGACGATCTCCTTCTCCTGGAAGCCAACGACGACATTTACGGAACCGGCCGTGCCGATGAGATTCTCTCGGTAAAGACCCGCTATGAATCACAATTTCTGGCTCAGGGGTACAAAATTCATCTGCTTGCATTTAACCTTGCCAAGGTTTGTGATTTTGTATATTAGAAAATACAATTATCTTTGTAAAAACAATATTACAATATGGA
>CAZCXB010000010.1:0-22180 GCA_964502485.1 uncultured Muribaculaceae bacterium
GTAATGACTAACAGTACGCAAATATAATAATATTTTTCAATTATTGAACACAAATATCTTTATTGCTAAAACTTTATGGAGCAAGAGTTCCGGTAAGGGCGGTCTTGGAAAAGGAAGTGCGGTTATTGCAGGGATTTCGGTTGCAGTAAGTGTTATGGTAATGGTGCTTGCAGTATCTGTCTCTGATGGTTTTAAGAGAGAGATAAAAGAGAAGGCAGCCGGTTTCTCAGGCGAAATAATGTTACACAGTCCGGGTGTAGAGATAACAACAAACCAATATCCTATTCATTCCGGTCTATCATTTATGGATGAGATAAAGAGTGACTCACGGGTCGCCTCTGTTAACTCATACGCATACCGCTCCGCAATTGTTAAAAGGGGAGAAGAGATACAGGGAGTGCTTTTTAAAGGTGTTGATTCCGGATTTAACTGGAGTTTTTTTAACTCTGTACTTTATGAGGGAAGGGTCCCGAATCTCTCCGATACACTATCTACAGGGGAGATTATGATTTCCCTCAGGCTGGCATCTATGCTTGGTTACTCTGTAGGAGATGCCGTAACTCTCTATTTTATTGACAATACAGTCAGAGTAAGACGTTTTACCTTAACCGGTATCTATAACGCGCAACTGGAGGATATTGACAAGACTCTTGTAATCACCTCTTTGTCTCAGATTCAATCAATAAATGGATGGAGGAGAGACGAGGTCTCAGGAATTGAGCTAAAACTTGCAAAAGGAGCCTCAATTGATAAGGTTTCCGAGGATATCGGGAGGATTATAGAGGAGTCGGATGAGGATGAATCTCTCTATATTACAAGGGTAGATGAGCTCTTTCCACATCTGTTTGACTGGCTTAGATTACTTGACTTTAATGTTCTTGTAATTATGGTTTTAATGCTCTCAGTTGCAGGTTTTAATATGATCTCCGGGCTTCTGATTCTTCTTTTTGAGAAGATATCTATGATTGGTTTGCTTAAATCATTAGGAATGAGAGATTCCGAGATTCATAAGATCTTCTTGATAAGAGCTCTATATCTGGTACTTACCGGTATGGCTGCAGGCAATCTTTTAGCTCTGATATTAGCCGCAATTCAAATGAGATTCAAGGCTATTCCCCTTGACCCTCTAAACTACTTTGTAGATCACGTTCCAATCTATATTAACTGGTCTAAGATCACTCTTCTGAATATTGGTGCTGTTATCTTAATCACCCTTCTTCTGATGATTCCTTCGCTATTTATATCTAAAGTGAGCCCTGAGAAGACCCTGCGTGTTAAATAATCAGCAGGCTCTATCTCACAAGTACCTTATAGTTGTCGTACCTCTCCAGGATATTGTCGACAAAATTAAGTGTTTCAGTCCCTTTAAATGTACCCAGCTTAACAACACCCTCAGGAAGGTTCTCTCTCTCTCTCATCATTGAGATTACAGATTTTGCACTATCCCATTCGTTATGATTAATACCGGTATGTATTGCAAATCTCCTGATGTCTTCAACTCGTCCCTCTCCGGCATTATATGCTGCCAAAACAAATTTTATCCTGTTAAGCGAATCAATATCAGGCGATTTATAGAGATTTGTAAGTCTTTTAATGAGCATAGTACCCGCTTTAATGTTCTTTTCTGGGTCATATATCTCGGAGATATCAAGGTGTTGTGCAGATTGACTCATAACCTGCATTAGACCGTGAGCTCCTCTTCCCGATCTTGCGCTCATAGAGAATTTGGACTCCTGATATATAAGTGAGGCGAGTAGTCTCCAGTCCCATCCGATTGAGGATGCATATCTCTTAATGATTGAGTCATAGGGCGAGAGAACCGAAATAGGACCATTGTCAAAAGAGACTCTTTGGTACTGTTTGTAGTATTTACGAATAAGAGCCGAATAGTCATCGGAGTTTCTGTAATATCCTAACCAGTTATTCATATTTTGAAGCATCGGATAGTTCTCCTTTGTAACAACCCAAACCTGCTCATATTCATTAAGATCTAGTCCGGATATCACAAGATGGGAGTATTCGTCCGGGATAGTATCTCTCACAGAATCAACTACAAGAAGATCAACTCTCCCCTCAGTCAACTCTTTCCATGGATCGCTCTCTATAACAGGCTTGATTTTTACTCTGCATCTTTGATCATCTGCAAAACGGTTGAGAAGATCGAAGTGAAAACCTACAGGGTGTCCCTGCTTGAGGTACATGCCACCTTTGATTACTACCATCGCTTTGAGGTCTCTACCCTCTATAGAGTAACGTGTCTTCTCAATATTGTTGCCTCCACCGGAGGTTGAGAGGGCAGGAGTGATAAGTGCTATTGATAAAAGAAAAATTAATTTTAATATTGGCCTCATAAGGCAGAAAATTATTTTACGTAAAATGGCCAGTGTATGCCAAACTTAATGGCAGGCTCAGGCCTTATGTAATGGTGTGAAGAGAAGTAGTCGCCATCCGGCCACCCGCGGGCAGCATTTATATATTTTACGAAGATGCTTGTTCTTTTCCATTGCAGATTGACAAACGCGTCAATATAGGGGTAATTCCCTATCTTTCGTTGGTTCTGATTGTGGAAGAGGCCCAGTGCCGGGCTGTAGGCTTGTGCATAATACTCTGTGTTAAAAGTAACATCAGCTCCAAGTTGAGCAGTAAGAACATCTTTAACAAGTTGGAACTGCATATAGTATTTTAAGTTTGCACTTATGGCCGGTAGCGGTAAAACCTCACTATTTGAGGTCATTTGAAAGAGTACCCTGTTGTCCAGGTGAAGGAAACCAATTTTGAAGTTTTTCCGGATATATGCAGACAAGACACTTATAGCGCCTTGGTGCTGCGATGAGACTCCCTGAATCCCGTAATAAACAGGATTGTCCGTTATTGAGTAGCCAACAAAGGCACTCAAATTGTATCGGGGAATGTCAAGATATCCCTCTAATCTGGTTTCGGTTATATTGCTGAAATCGTTATCCCAAGAGTAATGGTTGGAATAGTATGAGTTGTTTAGCCAGTTTGGCCTTCTGTTCTCAATAAGAAGTCTGCCGGTTAGATGTATCCCCTCTTTGTGAGGGTATACAGAGAAACCTGCTTTTGTGTCAAATTTAAAGTTGTTTGCGTAATATCCCGAAAGGTTGTAGCGGGCAATAGAGTTCCATCTGAAGTACTTTCTGAAACTACCCTCTGCTCCGAAATATAGATATATGTTGTTGTGAATAATATTCTCTGTATTGCCAATATAGAATTCAGGTCTGAAATAGTAGATGCTCAACAGCTGGTGTCCGACTCCTCCGTCAAGACGCGATATAATGGCATCTTTTGCCCATGGCTGAACCCTTAGGAAGACTCTATTCTCTATTGTGCTTACTCTGTTGGAGTCAAAACTTTGAGTAGGAGATATAAGAAATGTATTGTTATAGAGTGCTCTGGCGATTGAATCTGTCAGATCTATCTTATCTGTGTATCTCTTTGTGTATGTTGAGTATTCAAAAGAGTGTCCAAAGAATGTAGTTGTCCCCTCTCCATAGCCAAGGGTATCACCCTTGAATATTCTTATGGGTACTCCATATGAGTGTGTAAGAAAAAGTGTGTTTCTTTTTAGCTTGTTATCGGCAGATAATAATTTGAAAGCTAATGACTTTGAATCTTCAACAGTAGTGTCCAAAACCATAGTATCATCTACAAGTCCTCCGTTCTCATCTCTTTTTACACCTTGAGAGATAAAGCCGGAGTTCATTACATACCTCCTTCCAAGGTAGTTGGAGGTGAGCGATAGTGTTCTGTTGTCTGTCCCCTCTCTGCCCAGAAGCCCCTTTGCTCCATATCTATTGTATGAGAATGTAATATTGAGTGCAGGTGAGAGATTTTGAGAGTGAAGGACCTTTATATTACTCTCCTCTTTGTCTCTGTTTGCAAAAAGAGTTCCCCAATATGCAAATTCGGTATAGGGGGTCTTTACATTATATTGAGGGACACTCTCCGGAGTATAACTGTAAATCAGATATGGTTCGAACTGCTCAAATATGTCAAGTCTCTCCCTCTTGAAGTAGTTATGGAGTTGAGTTGCCGATCCCGATATACCGAGGTATGTTGCTCCAACATCTTCTCTCATAAAGGGGTAATCGTAGAAGTTCTCCCTGTAGGTTGTGTCGGGGTCTATAAGCTTAATATTATTGAGATAGCTATTGTGATTCCAGGTTATCAGGCGCAGATATTTAAGAGAATCATCTATAATATAGGTGTCCATCATTCTTGGTTTGGACCACCTGATACTATCTTTAACGGCTTTTGCACTGTCTCTCTGCTCTCTCTCCCGTACCTTTTCGAGGTATTTCTGCTCTTTAAGTACTGCTCTTTGCTCTCTTTTGGTTAGAGAATCTTTTTGTAAAAGTGTATCTGCATTAATTGTAAGCGAATCGGAGCTAATATTAAGTGAGTCTTTTTTTATTTGAAGTGAATCAGATTTGGATTTTATTACTGAGCTCTCCTGAGCATAGGAGTGTGTAAATGATATGAACACTGCGGTTGCAATAACCGCAATGCTCATAAAATATCTTCTCAAATTGACTTTATGCATGCTCATAACGACCCGCAAACATACAAAAATTATTCCAATTTGATTCTATTTAGGCCAAAGCATTGATTATTAATGCCTATAATATGTTTAATTTTGGTATGTTTTCTTTAAACGGCAAAAAAGTCCGTTTTTTTAGACCCCTGCCACTCTCTTTTTGTACTCAGAGATACATGCATCAAGCCTGTCGTGGGCAGTTGTGTCTCCGGGAACATTATGCGAAGGATGGATATAGAGCTTAACACCTCTATCGGCAAGAATCTCGGCTACAGTTGTAACGGTCATCCATACAAGTGTAATAAAGGCTAAGGTGGATACAGGTCCTACTTTATCGTAGTGATTCTTAAGAGGAACACTTGCGTCAACAAGCGGTGCACATGAGTCAACAACAAGATCTGCAAGTTGAAAAAGTGTCTTTCCGCAGGAGTGGCGGGTCTGTTTATCGGCAGATTCGGCAACAGAACCAAAGACTATTACCTTCATACCAAGTTCCTTAGCTTTAAGGGCTACATCAATATTAACATTGTTTATACCTGTATGTGAAAAAATCCACATAGTATCTCTGCTATCAAAGTTGTAAGACTTCATTATTGCGTTTCCGTATCCCTCAGCTCTTTCGAGGAATAGAAACTGATGGATTCCCATCTCTCCCGTAATCTTGGTAAAGAAAGTGAGAGGGAGCTCGCAGATTGGATGAAACCCGACAAATCCTCCGATTCTGGGGTACATCTCCTCTACCGGTATTGTTGCGTGACCGCATCCGAATGTATGAACCCACCTTCCTTGCTCGATGGAGTCTGCCATTACAGTCGCTGCTTTTTTGATATTTTCGAGCTGACTCTCTTCAATCCGGGACATCACATCCCTTGCGTTTTTTAACCACTCTAATGCTAACATAATGTGCTTCTTTTTTTGTTAATATTGAAATTATATAGATTCTTCTTATTGACGCAAATCACCGCCCCTTTTTGAGAGAGCAAAGTTAATGAGATAAAGTGTAATAATTGATAGGGTACATCCTAATATTAACAGGTGAAAACGTTCAAGGGATACAACACCCACAAGAAGATTTAACAGTGTGTTGCCCGTTAGTGCTATAACAAGAGCAAAGCTGAAAGCTGTGCCTGAGATATCTTTATATCTCTCGCCAAGTTCACCCAGGATTATAGGGAATGTAGAAGCAAAGCCAAGTCCCATTATAAAGGTTCCGGCAATGGATATTGTGAATGATGGGATGAGTGTAATGAGAATTATACCTACAGATGAGAGTATCATGCTAATAATAAGTATGATAGTCTTAGAAAAAGATTTAAGCAGCAGACCTAAGATAAGACGCCCTGTTCCTACTCCGGCGATGATAGAGGTGAGTGCAAACATTGCTCTCTCTGCTGTAAGCCCTGCTTCACTCTCGAGATAGGCCGGAATCCAGTTGTTGCTCATCCCCTCAAGACCACTCTGAAAAAAGAGGGTAAAGCTAAGCAGAAGTATTGCCGGCTCTTTTGCCATTGATATTATCCTCTTAGCAGGAAACCCTTTTTTGAATTTTGCTTCAGGAAAGATAATCAATGAGTAGTAGATTGTTGAGAGTGCCATAACAGCTCCTGCACCGCTCAATAATGAAGAGTAGGAGAGTGTTTTGGAAAGTGTAGCAAAAAGGAGTGGGATTGCTATTGCCCCCACAGTGTAGAACACCCCTAAGATACTAAGATTGGATGCTCTCTCCCTCTCTGTGGATATATCTGAGACAAGTGCGTTGGTAAGTCCGTTCAGGACTCCTCCGCCTAGTCCTATAAGGAATATTGAGAATCTTATTGTGTCAATCCCGGTTGCAAATGCAAGAATCTCCAGACCGCAGACGGTAACAAGAGTGGAAACTATAATAAGAGGCTTATATCCGAATCGGTCGATTACAGGACCAAATAACATCGAACCTAATAAAACCCCAACAGGAAGAAGACCTACAAGAGTGGATGCAACTCCTGTATCTATTGAGAATCTTTTGATTAGAGATGGGAGTACGGCTCCCATTATCACAAATGCAACCCCAAAAAATACCATACCGGTAAAACCGGCGACAAGTACCTCTCTCTTTTTAAGATTTGTTACCATCGGTTAAATATTTGTTTAATAATAATTTACCTACAATTTATTTACCTGCCACTCTTGCAATAGCGCCTGCTCCATATAGTCCTGCACTCTCTCCAAGTGATGTGACACCAAATCTACACTCTCTAAAAGCGATTGGCTGTGCCCATTTTTGAGCCTCATTTGAGATCTCTTCTATAAATGCCGATGCAGGGCCAAAGATTCCGCCACCGAAGATAATCATCTGAGGATTAAAGAGACTGATAAAGTTGGCTGCCGCCATACCCCACATCTCAATTGCATCTTTAATAACCTCTTTTGCAATAATATCTCCATTTTCAAGAGCAGAAAATAGATCTCTTGATGTGATTTTACCGGCTGGAATGTCTGTGAGTTGACCGGTATAACTCCCGTTATCTAATCTCTCTTTTAAGATAGCTGAAGCTCTTGAGGCAATTCCGCTTCCGGATGCATGACTTTCAAAGCATCCACATGCGTTCCACTCTGTTTTGTAGGGTGGTTTAAGAGCCATCCAGCCGGTTGCCCCTACAATATCTGATGCACCATGTAGCACCCTTCCGTCAATAAGAATACCGGCACCTATTCCTGTCCCTACAGCAATAAAAATTGCATTTTCACAACCTTTTGCACACCCTTCGCTTACCTCTCCCAGGATATAACAGGTCCTGTCGCTCTCAATCATAACCGATGAGTTTGGGTATCTCTGCAGAAGTCTCTCTTTCAGAGGGTAGTTATCCCATCCAGGAATATTGGGAGCCCAAACTGTCCCGGTTTTTGAATATGCAATTCCGGGAACACATATTCCAATGCTTTTTTGATGTTCACTCTTTACAGACCCCTTTTCGAGCAGAGTATCACATAGTGTAAAAATCTGTTCTGCTGCGCTATCGCCGCCCCTGCCCTCCATATAGAGAGTCTCTTTTATTAACATTACATTATTTTCTGTAAAGAGTGCTCCGGAAATCTTTGTTCCGCCAAGGTCAAGACCGATATATACCATAAATTAAGAATTAGTTCAGTTGATTATCTCTGCTCCAATCTCCCTAAGTTTTTTCATACTCTCTTTATGTCCCTCAATATCTACATAAGCTAACGCTTCGTGTAGAACAGAGACCTTAAATCCACTATTTAGCAGATCCTTTGATGTTTCGAATACACAATACTCCGATGCTATTCCGCTGATAACAATATGTTTAAAGCCGTATTTTTTGAGATAATCTCCTAACCTCTCCCCATTTGATGAGCATGCTTCAAAGCCTGAATACTGCTCTTGTCCCGGATTCTCCCCTTTTTTAAATGTGTTTGATTCCTGAGGATGTGATTTGATGTCAATTATCTTTGAATAAAAATCCGGGTGTATCTCTGCCCCTTTTGTCCCTGATACACAGTGAGGAGGCCATACCCCTCCATTCTCATTAAACGAGCAGTGGTCTGAAGGGTGTGAATCCTTGATGTAGAATACTTTATGTAATTCGTTTTGGTTTATAAACTCTATGCTTTTTTCAACTGCATTATATGAATTGCTGCAGGCAAGCGATCCCTCTATAAAATCGTACAGCATATCAACCACCACATGTGCTGTCTCTCTCTCTTTACTCTTCATTCTGATCTTTTATCTCTTTAACAAGTGAATTAATTAGGTTGTTTTTTAAATCATAGAGATCGTCGGAGATATCTACCTTATAAAAATGGGGGTTTATCAATCTTCTTTGGGTCTCGTTAAGGGAGTTAAGATTATTTAAATAGTACTCTCTTCTCTCTGTTATTGGCCTCATTTTATTAACTATCTCACCGTTTTGCAGTACTAACTTCTGAAGAATCTTATAGTGGTAACTATCTTTTTTGAAAATAGTACTTTTTGTGTCGTCAAACTCATCACGGAGAATAATCTCTTCTAAATTCTCTATTTTATCTGATAACGAGTCACCTCTGAGGCAGGTGACATCTGCCTTGAATGTGTCATTACGTATAATTCTATATGTTATCTGTGACCCGGGGTTTATAGCCTTGCTTTTATCTTCCGATCTTTTTAGCACAGGCTCACCGTCAATCTCAACCAATTTGTAAACATTACCAAAACAGGGATTGTGTTTGCTTGTTGCTATTGCATCTCCCACTCCGTAGGCATCAATTTTTGCACCCTGTCTCTCAAGCTCCGCTATTATATATTCGTCAAGGGAGTTTGTTGCAAATATTCTGCATTTTGTCAAACCCGCTTTGTCCAGCTCCTCTCTGCAGACAGTTGAGAGGTAGGTTAGGTCTCCACTATCGAGTCTTATGCCGTAACTATTTTGATATGTATCATCTACACCGTTCTCCTTATAGGCCTTAATGGCATTTCTAAGCCCGCATCTAAGTGTGTCATAAGTGTCAATGAGTAGTACAAGAGGCTCTCCGAAATGGGTTCTGATATATGTTTCAAATGCTTTCAGTTCACCTGCAATAGTACATCCGAATACGTTGATATAGCTGTGTGCCATAGTTCCTGTGGAGGCTATGTCAAAGATATCTCCGGTAATAATATTTGAAGAGTTTTTACAACCCCCTATATATGCTGCTTTTGCTCCATATACAGCAGCCCATGGACCATGAGCCCTTCTTGAACCGAATTCGCTTATAGGCTTTGATGTAGATCTTGTAACCCTTGATGCCTTTGTCGCTATTGCCATCTGATGGTTCATAATTGAGAGCAAAGGTGTTTCAAGTACCTGAGCTTCAATTAAGGGCCCCTCTACAATAACAACAGGCTGAGATGGGAATGCAATCTCACCCTCTTCCATTGCATAAACGTCTCCTGTAAATCTCATTTTTGAGAGGTACTCTCTGTAATCGCTGTAATTATCTCCCGGAAGAAATCTTTCGAAGAACTCCTTATCTGCACTCCCTAATCCTGATATCATCATAAGTGCCTCTTCTACACCGCTAACTACTGCCCAGTTATTCTTATCGGGAGCACTGCGGTAGAATAGATTGAAAACAGCTCTTCTATTTTGAAAACCCTCATCATAGAAGGTCTTTCCCATTGTATACTGATATCTGTCGGAGCAGTATGATATATTGAAAAAATTTCTCATTCCATAAAGTGTCTTATCTTCAAAACGGGGACTTTAAACAAAGGTATTAATTTTTTCCGGTCTAAATTTTATCTGACAACAGCTCTTTTGCCACAAGATCCTGAACAATGTGAAGGAGTATTACCGGGTAGATGGATCCGGTAATATAAAACACAGATGCAAGAAAGAGACCTGCAACTACAGGTTTTATCACCTCTTTTCCCTGGTATATATGTCCTAATCCAAATAAGAGGGTAGAGATAAGTATCAGAGCTATCGGATGTATCTTAGGTAGAAGCATAACGATTGCAAAGAAGAGATATCCCCGGTACTGGATCTCCTCTGTTATCCCTGCTGTTACAGATAGTAGAGTCCATACCCTCTTCTCCTTAACCGTTACAGGTAGCATTACCCTTAGTGATGAGGGGACTCTCTGTGCATGGTGATCTCTTATTTTTGAGCTGTAACGGAATGATGCAATACAGTATAGGTTGTATATCAGGTATATAAGCGAAGCACCCATTGCAATGTAATAGAGTGTAGATGATACTTCGTTTATGTTTTGTGATGGCATAACAAACCCAAGTTGCTGAGGTCTGTTTCCTGTAGCGAGTACTGCGATAACAATCAGTATCGAGGGTATCCAACTCCAGAATATTGATGCCTTATACCATGAGACCTTGTTATAAAATCCTGATAGAAGATCTCTGCTCAGTTTTTTGCTTTGAAAATACCCCGATAACGGATATGCTACAGCCATCAGTAGAAGCACGGAGATAAAAAATATGGTGTGAAATATTTTGTAATCGGTCATTTTAAGGTCTGTACATGCATTATTTGTTATAGAGATATCTATCTGCCTTTAAAATCTATAGGCAGCTTTTCTCATATCTGCAGGCGATTTGAACGGTTTGGGAGGTGAGAGGTGCTTCTCAAGGAATTTATGAATATTATATCGTATATCTGTTGACTCTTTTGTGTCTATTCTATCGAATCCATGTCCCCCTGCAATATCCTGAAATACTTTATACTCAAATTTCCGGTTATGGGCTTTAAGTGAATCTATCATAAGAAGTACCTCCTCTACATAGACGTCATTATCGTTTGTATTGGTATGAATAAGGAGTGGTTTAACAAGATCTTTCGCATATGTGGAGGGTGATCTTCTTTTATACTCTTCCGGATTCTCCTCTATTGTCTCTCCAATGTGATAATCTGCCGAAAAATATGATCTGTACTGAGGCGTGTGGGATTCGAGTCTGTTGGCAAGATCGCTGACAGGAACACCGGCAAAGGCAACATTGTATTTTTCCGGATATCTGAGAATATTCATAAGGGCAATCATACCTCCATGGCTCCATCCGATTATTCCTACCTTTTTTGAGTCGACAATATTGTAATTCTCAATCATATAATCTCTGCTTACCAGCACATCTTCGTTCTCGAGTCCGCCATAGTCGATATTCTCGTATGTGGCTCTTCCATACCCTGTGCTGCCTCTGTACTCTGCAGAGACTACTATATACTCCTGAGCAATCAACTCTCTGACTATGTGTGCATAGTATGTAGAAAAATCGGCATGGATTCCGCTGTGTGGCAGTACTATCAGCGGATATTTTCTTAGGGTATTAACCGATTTGGGGATAAATACATAGCTGTAGAACTGAAGAGGATTGGCAGCGAATCTGTCATCTTCTCTTAAGGGCTTCCATCTTGGAGGTCCTGTTAGTCTCACTTTATCTACATATGCAATATCTTCTAACATTTTATGCCACATAAGGTCATCTATTTTCTTTATTATCACATCATTTGTGTGACGATAACCATCCAGCTGCCTTTTTAGCGACTTTATCTCATTCATCAACGCCTCACTCTCTGTCTGGGCGTAAATGTTGGCAGAACCGAAGAGCATTCCGGTTATTAAAAAAAGTGTAAGTGCGAACGTTTTCTTCATGATAAAATAGGTTAAGATCTTATTTAAACAAAGATAATCTCTTTTTGCAGACTTTTACGAGATGTGTCTGACTATTATTGACTATTACTGATAGACGTTTTAAATAAAAAACCGCAGCAAATCAATTGTTTACTGCGGTTTGATACTGTTGTCTCTCGTTTTTTAATCGAGATTACTTAACCTCTTCAAAATCTACATCTGTCACCTCTTTGTCTCCATTGCCGTCAGATGAGCCTGCATTGTTACCCGGACCTGCGCCTGCTCCCGGATCCTGACCCGGAGCTGCTCCGGCTCCTGACTGGGCGGCTTTGGCCATATCTTCGGATGCTGCATGCCATGCTGCGTTCATCTGCTCCATAGCCTTGTCAATAGATTGCACATCCTGAGATTTGTGAGCCTCTTTAAGTGCTGTGAGAGCACTCTCTATTGCACCTCTCTTCTCGGCAGGTATTTTATCTCCGTAATCCTTAAGGTTCTTCTCACTCTGGAATATCATCGAATCGGCTCCATTGATCTTATCAATCTTCTCCTTCTCTGCTTTATCACTCTCCTCATTTGCCTTTGCTTCGTCACGCATTCTTGTTATCTCTGCATCGGTAAGACCGCTCGAAGCTTCAATCCTGATTTTCTGCTCTTTTCCGGTCCCTTTATCTTTTGCGGATACATTAAGAATACCATTTGCATCTATATCAAATGTCACCTCAATCTGAGGAATACCTCTCTGTGCAGGAGCTATTCCGTCCAGGTGGAATCTTCCTATAGTTTTATTGTCACGAGCCATTGGTCTTTCGCCCTGAAGAATATGGATCTCAACTGATGGCTGATTATCGCTCGCTGTACTGAAGACCTCCGATTTACGCGTAGGTATTGTTGTATTTGACTCAATCAGTTTGGTCATTACTCCTCCTAAAGTCTCAATACCAAGAGAGAGTGGTGTAACGTCAAGAAGAAGTACATCTTTTACATCTCCGGAGAGAACTCCACCCTGAATTGCAGCTCCAACTGCAACAACCTCGTCCGGATTTACACCCTTGCTTGGGCTCTTTCCAAAGAACTTCTCAACAATCTGCTGAATTGCAGGAATTCTGGTAGAACCTCCTACAAGGATAACTTCGTCAATCTCTGCAGATTTAAGCTTTGAGTCGCTAAGGGCTTTGCGGCATGGCTCAATTGTTCTCTGGATAAGATCGTCGCAGATTTGTTCGAACTTTGCACGCGAAAGAGTCTTAACAAGGTGTTTAGGAACTCCGTCAACCGGCATTATATATGGAAGATTGATCTCTGTAGATGTTTGGCTGGAGAGCTCAATCTTTGCCTTCTCTGCAGCCTCTTTTAATCTTTGAAGAGCCATCGGGTCTTTTCTTAGATCAAGACCGCTGTTTTCTGATTTGAACTCATCTGCTAGCCAGTCGATAATCTTCTGGTCAAAATCATCTCCTCCAAGGTGTGTATCACCATTTGTAGATTTTACCTCAAACACTCCGTCTCCTAATTCAAGGATAGATATATCGAAAGTACCGCCACCAAGGTCAAAAACTGCAACCTTAATGTCTTTGTGCTGTTTGTCAAGACCGTACGCCAGAGCAGCAGCAGTAGGCTCGTTGATTATTCTCCTAACTTTTAGACCTGCAATCTCTCCTGCCTCTTTGGTTGCCTGTCTTTGAGAGTCACTGAAATATGCAGGAACAGTGATAACAGCCTCCGTAACCTCCTGACCAAGGTAGTCCTCTGCTGTCTTCTTCATCTTCTGAAGTACCATTGCAGATATCTCCTGAGGAGTGTACATTCTTCCGTCAATATTTACACGGGCAGTGTTGTTCTCACCTTTCTCCACCTTATATGGAACCCTTCCAACCTCCATCTGAACCCTGTCAAAACTCTCACCCATAAATCTTTTAATAGATGAGATTGTCTTTGTTGGATTAGTGATTGCTTGCCTTTTAGCAGGATCTCCAATCTTTCTCTCTCCGTTCTCTGCAAATGCAACAACAGAAGGTGTTGTTCTTTTGCCTTCGCTGTTTATGATGACTGCCGGCTCGTTACCCTCCATAACTGCCACGCAGGAGTTGGTTGTTCCAAGGTCAATACCTATTATTTTTCCCATAATCTGATTATATTTTTATTGTTTATTTTGCTTTGCCCATGGTAGTATCTAAGATTGTGCCAATCAGGAAAAGCTGACAAGCTGTCATAAAAATGGCTATAGCAAATAATAGTAAATATTTGTATAGCTTTGTGGCACCAAAAAAAAGATTACAGAGATGTCAGTAGAGGGTAAAAACCGAATCATTACAACGCAGAGGTTGCTTGAAATGAAAGAGAAAGGGGAGAAGATAGCTATGCTAACAGCTTATGACTATACATCTGCCAGAATTGTTGACGAAGCCGGAATTGATATTATACTTGTAGGAGACTCTGCCGCAAATGTTATGGCCGGCCACGAAACAACACTCCCCATTACATTGGAGCAGATGATCTATCACGCTCAGAGTGTTGTCAGGGCTGTTAAAAACCCTATGGTTGTAGTTGATATGCCCTTTGGAACATATCAGGGAGATTCCAAGCTTGCTGTCTTTAGTGCAATAAAAATAATGAAGGAGTCAGAAGCAGATGCCCTTAAGGTTGAGGGTGGAACTGAGATTCTGGAATCTTTAAGAAGAATTCTCTCTACCGGGATTCCGGTAATGGGGCATCTGGGGCTTACTCCTCAGTCAATTCATAAATTTGGGACTTACAGCGTTAGAGCAAGAGAGGAGGAGGAGGCTAAAAAGCTGATTAGTGATGCTTTAGCATTGGAAGAGGTTGGTTGTTTTGCCATTGTCTTAGAGAAGATTCCTGCAGAGCTTGGGGCTAAGGTCGCATCATGTGTAAAGATTCCCGTAATCGGAATAGGAGCGGGTAGCGGTGTCGATGGCCAGGTGCTTGTAATGCACGATATGCTTGGTATAAATAAGGAGTTCTCGCCAAGATTTCTGAGACGTTACCACAATCTCCATGCAGAGATGCTTAAGGCGTTTCGCAACTATATTACAGATGTGAAGAGCGGAGATTTTCCAAATGAGAGTGAACAGTACTAATTTTTTTCAGATGGATAGTTCGGATATATTATATGAAGATAATCATCTTATTATTGTAAATAAGAGGGTTGGAGAGATAGTACAGGGAGATAAAACAGGCGATGAACCGCTTAGTTCAATTGTTGCAAAGTATGTGGCAATGAAGAGCGAGAAGCCCGGGGATGCATTTATTGGAGTTCCGCATAGATTAGACAGGCCTGTAAGTGGAGCGGCTATCTTTGCAAAGACCTCAAAGGGTCTTGAGAGAATGAATGAACTGTTCCGATGCGGAGATGTGCGTAAGATTTATTGGGCAATAGTTGCAAAGATGCCGGAACAGGAGGAGGGAGAGCTTGTTCACTTTCTGCTAAGAAATGAGAGGCAGAACAGATCATTTGCATACAAAAAACCGGGGCCTGGTACAAAAGAGGCAAAGCTGAGGTATAGGGTAATTGCTAAAAGTGATAACTATTTTCTTCTTGAGATTGAACTCCTTACAGGGAGACACCACCAGATTAGATGTCAGCTATCTGCAATTGGTTCACCTATAAAGGGAGACCTTAAATATGGAGCTCCCAGATCAAATCCGGACGGAGGTATTTCGCTGCATGCCCGAAGTATCGAGTTTACACATCCCGTAAAAAAGAGTAGGGTATTTGTTGAGGCGAATCCTCCCGAAGATAGTTTATGGAGCTATTTTCTTAAGTCTGTTCCGCAAATCAAACCCTAAAAGCTGTCATATCGATCCCTGAGATCTCTGCCTCCCTTATCTGAGTGGAGGATATCTCAATCAGTGGAGCTCTGAGTATATGGCATCCATACTTAACACAAAGAGCCTCTGTATCATATCCGCTTCTTGGATATACCCAAAAGGTATTCTCCTGTAACAGCTCTTCCCACTTATGCCACTTTTCGATAATTGCAAGGTTATCTGCACCGATTATTGGAATAAATTCAATATCGGGCTCAAGAAAGCGAAGGTTGCGTAATGTATTTATTGTATAGAGTGGGGTTGGCATGGAGTACTCTACATCACTGACAACCACCTTACGTCCCGGAAATGTTCTTTTAACGGCATCTCTCACATATTCAAGTCTCTCCCTTGCACTGTTTGTATATGCTCTCCCCTTTAAGGGGTTTCTTGGACTTACAACAAGCCGTAACTGATCCAGATCTGTATTTTTAAGAAGAAACCTGCATATAGATATATGACCTATATGCAAAGGATTGAATGAACCAAAATATAACCCTGTCTTCATTATCTGTTATAGAAATCTCTAACTGCACTCTCTGCCTCGAGCAGGCAGCTCTCAAGATTGTCATTTATAAGAATTTTATCGAATTGATCCGAAAAACCTATCTCGATTGCGGCTTTGGCAACTCTTCTCTCTATAGATTCCGGAGTCTCAGTCCCCCTTGCAATAAGTCTCTCTCTAAGAACATCTACAGCCGGAGGCATAATAAAGATAGATAGGGCATTATCTCCGTAAAGTCTCTTTAGGTTTATCCCCCCCTTTACATCTATGTCAAAAACGGCAATTTTTCCTTCGCCAGATATTCTATCAACTTCACTGTGAAGGGTCCCGTAATAGAAATCCTTGTAAACCTCTTCGTATTCAACAAAATCACCTTTGTCAATCCTCTTGCGAAACTCATCCGGGGTAAGAAAGTAGTACTCTCTTCCATTCTGCTCTTCACCTCTCGGTACCCTTGATGTTGCAGAGACAGAAAAACCAAGATATGGAAACATTTTCATAAGATGTTGTACAACAGTACTTTTACCGGCTCCGGATGGAGCAGAAAAAATTAGGACCTTTTTGTTTTGACTACTCATAAAGGTGCTCTTCTGATTTAACTTTTGAGAAATCTCTTATAAACTCTGCCAGCTTCTCAGAGCAGCACTTCAAAAACTTCTCCCCCTTTTCCGGAGTGGAGAGAGCTGGATTACCTACTCCGGTATCCTCTGTAATATAGACCCACCTTCTGGGTGTCCATGCCCACTTTTCGGCGAATCCCCTTATCTTCATCTTTCTCTCAATGCCTTGGCCGGCCTGTTCAAGCGGCTTAACTAAATTAGGTGCAATTGATTGCATACATGATGTCTCCAACTCACCGGCATGATCTCCCGGCTCATCAAAAAACTCTTTCTCATTGCAGATTCTCCACCAGTTAACCGAACACATGATTATATCGGGATACTCAAGAGAGAGCTCACGGATTAACGGTTGAAATGAGTTGCCTCCGTGTCCGTTAACTATTATAAGTTTCTCAATATTATGTGATTCCAGAACAAAAAGAATATCACTCAGTATAGACATCTGTGTAGATGGATTGATATTCATACAGAGTTTTACCTCCATTTGTCCTGAGTTGACCCCGTATGCTATTGATGGTAGTACAATTGCACCTGCACCCTCCTTATTGGCAAGCTCAGCAGCATCTTCGGCAACTCTCTCCGATAGCATTGTGTCAGTTCCATAAGGCAGATGGTAGTTGTGAGCCTCAGTCGCCCCCCAGGGAAGCAAAGCCACCTTTATTTTGGCCTTCTCGATCTCTTTCCAGGTACTCTCCTTTAGTTTGGCTGTTTTCATATTCGCTCTATTTATGCAAAGTTACTTTTTTTTGCCAATTCATACAACATGATTCCCTTGCTAACCGGGGTCAGACCCCAATGATTGCATTGGGGTCTGACCCCGGTTAGTAGGGTTTATTAAAATTTGTTGCTATTTTTGCAGTCTCAGATACTTCTGCACGATTTTTGGAATAGATTAGAATAAACTATTAAAACATAACCAATTATGATTTCATACAAAGAATTAGGCCTTGTTAACTCAAAAGAGTTATTTGCCAAGGCTGTTAAAGGTGGATATGCTATACCTGCTTTCAATTTTAACAACCTTGAGCAGATGCAGGCAATTGTTGCTGCATGTGTTGAGACAAAATCGCCTGTAATTATGCAGGTTTCCAGCGGTGCAAGAAAATATGCAAACCAGACACTACTACGCTATCTTGCTCAGGGTGCAGTAGAGTATGCCAAGGAGCTTGGTGCACAAATACCGATAGTATTACATCTGGATCACGGAGATTCATTTGAGTTGTGCAAATCGTGCATTGATATGGGTTTCTCCTCTGTAATGATTGACGGCTCTCACCATAGTTTCGAAAAAAACGTAGAGCTGACAAAGCAGGTTGTTGAGTACGCTCATGCTCACGGTGTGACGGTTGAGGGAGAGCTTGGAGTGCTTGCAGGTGTAGAGGATGAGGTATCAGCAGAGCATCATACATATACTCAGCCGGAAGAGGTTGAGGAGTTTGTATCTCGTACAGGAGTTGATTCACTTGCTATTTCAATAGGAACGTCACACGGTGCATTTAAATTCAAACCGGGACAGGATCCTGAGATCAGGTTAGATATTCTTCATGAAATTGAGAAGAGAATCCCTGGTTTTCCGATTGTTCTTCATGGAGCATCAAGTGTGCCACAGGATATAGTTGCAACTATCAATAAGTACGGTGGAAAACTGGAGGATTCGATAGGTATTCCGGAAGATCAGCTTAGAAAGGCAGCCGCGAGTGCTGTTTGTAAGATTAATATTGACTCCGATGGACGTCTGGCGATGACTGCCGCAATTAGGAAAGTATTTGCAGAGAAACCGGATGAGTTTGATCCGCGTAAATATTTGGGCCCGGCAAGAGATTCATTAAAAGAACTTTATAAACATAAAATTCTTAATGTTTTAGGTTCCGATAACAAGATGTAAAACTGATAATCATTCAGCCGGACCAACCCGGAGAGAATTACCAAAAACCTCAAGAGCCCGTTCGCGGGCTTTTTTGTGTTCAATAATAGGAGCAGGGTAGTTGTTTGCAATTGAATAACTGTCATTATTGACTGCTTCAGGTACCCATTTTCTGATATAATTCATCTCCGGGTCAAATCTCTTTGTCTGCTCCCATGGATTGAAAATGCGAAAATAAGGAGCTGCATCACAACCACATCCGGCTACCCATTGCCAGTTACCGTTGTTTGAGGATAGTTCGTAATCAAGCAATCTCTCTGCAAACCAAGCCTCGCCGACTCTCCAGTCTATAAGCAGATGCTTCACAAGAAATGAAGCAGTAATCATCCTGACTCTGTTATGCATTAGTCCGGTATTGTATAACTCTCTCATTCCTGCATCAACTATAGGGTATCCGGTAAGACCCATACACCATCTCTCCAGTTCTGATGCATCATTTCGCCACTGAATGAATCGGTACTTCTGTTTAAAAGGCGAATCGGTCACATAGGGAAAGTGGTACAGAATCATCTTAAAAAACTCTCTCCATATAATCTCCCCAAGCCATACAGGATTACTGTTAAGTGCCTCTTGTGCAACGCCTCTTACGGATATTGTACCAAATCTGAGATGGGTACTTAAGAGTGATGTTCCGTTTAGTGAGGGTATATCCCTTGTCTCATGATAATTGCCTATCTTATCTTTGTCGAGTAGTTGTCCGGAGTAGTCTGTCATTAAAGAGCCCTCCCATGGAAGCAAAACACCGGATACGGATAGGTCTGTCTCACAAAAACCTATAAAATTAAGAGATATAACCCCTTGTTGTAGATAGGTTGTAGAGCTCTCATAAGCTCTCTTTTTATATGGATCGGATATCTGTTGTGCCTTAATAGAGGAGAAAAATCTCTCCTCAATCAAGTTTTTAAGAATATTTTGAGATGGGAATGGAGTGAGTGCAGATAATTCACTCTCTTTTACTCTCTCAATCCACTTTTTTGAGTATGGTGTATAGACTGTATAGGGAGATCCATCTTTTTTAAGGATCTCATCTTTCTCAAAAATTACCTGATCTTTACATCGTATAAATTTTGTTTTATTATTAGAGAGCAGCTCTTCAATAGATAGATCTCTCTCTATAGCAGATGGTTCATAGTCGTTATTACAAAAAACAGAATCAATTTCAAAAAGTGACATTAACTTTTTAAAAACGGCAACAGGCTCACCGTATGCAGTAATCAGGGCAGATCCGTATAGCCTGATATTACTCTCCAACGCTTTAAGTGCTCTATGTATAAAATCAACTCTCCTGTCTGCTGTCAGAACCTCGGGATAACCCGGTTGATGTAAACTGTCAATTATTTGACGATCAAATATAAAAAGCGGAATTACCGGCAATCCTGAGCAAAGTGCCTTATATAGAGCTGCATTATCTGAGAGACGCAGATCTCTTCTAAACCAGTGGATTGTTACTTTTATTTTTTCCATTGATACAAATTTAATAAATTGCAGCGAATGAACACTAATTATCACACTTCACTTTTAACAGGTTAACAGTATGAAATCGGGTCGTCAATTATCGGGAAAGTATTGCAGATTTGCACTTATTATGCCCGTAGTCATCAATGCAGGATCTGTTACCGCGGATGCTTCAGATGGCTCAAGGAGAGAGAAGAGAGCTCTTAATATTGTCTATATAATGTCTGATGACCATTCGATTCAGACAATCAGCGCCTACGATAACAGGTTTATTCAGACTCCAAATATTGATAAGCTGGCCTCTTCCGGAGTGAGATTTACTAATAGCTTTGTAGCAAATTCAATTTCAGGCCCCAGCAGAGCATGTATGCTAACAGGCAAGTTCTCTCACAAAAATGGGATGACCACTAATGCAACCCGATTCGATAGCACCCAGGTCACTTTTCCCAAGCTACTACAGGAGGCCGGTTACCAAACTGCCATATTCGGGAAGTGGCATCTTAAGAGTGAACCCACCGGGTTTGATAAATGGGAGGTACTTGTTGGTCAGGGTCAATACTTTGACCCTATCTTTATAGTTCCTGAGGGTAGAGTAACACACAAAGGTTACAGCACAGATGTAATAACTGATTTAAGCATTGAGTGGCTTGAGAGAGATAGAGACCCGGACCGCCCATTTTGTCTTGTTGTACACCATAAGGCCCCGCACCGTAACTGGATGCCGAACACAACTGATATAGATCTTTTTGAAGACGTTACATTTCCTGTGCCAGATACCTTTTTTGATGACTACAGAGGGAGACCGGCTGCTGCTGCCCAGGAGATGAGCATTGCAGGGGATGAGCTCGATTACGCTTTCGATTTAAAACTCAACTGTGAGGATCTAAATACACGATTAAAGGAGAACTTGACATTTGCATTAAAGAGACTTGATCCCCAACAGAGATCGGAGTGGAACAGGGTTTATGACTCTGTGCTTACAGATTTCAGGATGCGCAATCTAAAGGGTAGAGAACTTGCTGAGTGGAAGTATCAGAGGTATATGAAGGATTACCTTAAATGTATAAAATCGCTTGACGATAATATTGGAAGGTTGACCGAATATCTCAAAGAGGCCGGTCTTCTTGAGAATACAATTATTATATATACATCAGACCAGGGCTTCTATATGGGAGAGCATGGCTGGTTCGATAAACGTTTTATGTATGAAGAGTCTTTTCGCACACCTCTTATTGTAAGGGTTCCCGACAACAATATACTAAGAAAGAGGGGTGACATTGAACATTTTGTGCAGAACATAGATTATGCTCCCACAATTCTTGAGCTTGCAGGAGCATCTGTTCCGGAGGATATTCAGGGCGTATCCCTTGTTCCACTTCTCAATGGAGAGAGTCCGTCAGATTGGCGAAGATCAATTTACTACCACTATTACGAATATCCGGCAGAGCATGCGGTGAGGAGACACTATGGCGTAAGAACTGACCGTTACAAACTTATTAAATTCTACGGTCACGATATAGAGAACTGGGAACTCTATGATCTTAAGAAGGATCCCAAGGAGCTCAATAATATCTACTATAAACCGGGAAGCAGAAGAGTAAAGAGAAAAATGCACCTCGAATTAACCCGGCTGATGGTCAAGTACCAGGATACCGATCAATTAACTCCGTAACTTCCTGAAAAAGAATAAAATTACAATCAGGTGAAGATGATCTGTGTATTTGTACCACCGGCCATCTCGTAAAATTCACCTATGGTTAGGACTCCTTTAACGTGATCGCAAAGATCCTCCTTTTTCAGTTTGAACATATCCATTGCAAGCTTACAAGCATAGATCTCTCCGCCTCCGGCTGTTATCATATCCATAAATTCATCTACAGGCGGTATATCGAGCTTATCCATTTCACGTTTCATCATTGCTGATACACCCGCCTCAACACCCGGCAGAGCTCCCAACAGAGATGGAAAAGGGAGATTCCCCGGCATCCTTAATGCCGGATTCCCAACTGTAGCTGTCTTAAGGCTATTCATCTGACTTTTAGTTATAGCATCAAGACCAAAAAAAGTGAAGAATAACTTTGCCTCGATACCTTCCATAACAGCTCCGTTAGTCATAACAAGTGCTGCATAGACATCCTCTATTGTACCTTTTGCACATATAATACACACCTTTTTTAAAGGTGAATCAACTGGAT
>CAZCXB010000011.1:0-21763 GCA_964502485.1 uncultured Muribaculaceae bacterium
ACGGTACCCTGATTGTTGTTTCTCACGACAGAGATTTTCTGGATGACCTTGTGACAAAGGTTTACGAATTCGGAGAGGGGAGGGTGACTGAGCACCTTGATACAATCTTTGGATTTCTTGAGAAGAAGAAGATGGAGAACCTAAAGGAGATTGAGAGAAAAATAGTTCGTAAGGATATATAACCGTTAATAAGACCTCTCGTCTCTACCCTCTTTCCAATTTATAAACGCTGTGTTAACCACTTTATTTCCACCGGGAGTAGGGTAGTTACCAGTAAAGTACCAGTCTCCGCTGTTCTCCTTGCACGCCTCATGAAGGCTCTCCACGCTTTGAAAAACAACCTTAACATCAGCTCTTAAGCAACTGTTTTTGACCATCTTTGCAACTCTTTCAGAGATTTCGAGGTAGGTAAAGGGCTGATATATCTCTTTAACAAAATTGATATAGAGCTCTTTGGGTAACCCAATCTGAGCCTTGCATTTTTTATATACATCATCAATAACCGAACTCAATCCACGCTCTTGAAGCAGGTCAATGGCTGCGTTGAATGCAATAAACTCTCCCATTCTTGTCATATCAATGCCGTAACAGTCTGGATATCTGATTTGTGGGGCAGATGAAACTATAACAATCCTTTTGGGGTTAAGTGTATCTAAGATTCTGAGTATACTTCTGCGAAGTGTTGTCCCCCTGACAATTGAGTCATCAATAACAACCAGATTATCACTCTTTTTTACAGCACCGTATGTAACATCATAAACATGACCAACCATCTCATCCCTGTCACTGTCTGAGGTTATAAATGTTCTTAGCTTGGCATCTTTGATTACAATCTTCTCAACTCTCGGCTCCATTAGAATAATCTCCTCAAGCTTCTCCTCACTCCAACTCTCCCTTGATTCGTGAATCAGCCTCTTCTTCTGTCCAAGCATATGCTTCTGAATGCCTTTAACCATTCCGTAAAAGGAGATCTCTGCCGTATTGGGGATAAATGAGAAGACAGTATTGGCAAGGTCACCCTCAATTGCATCAATAATTCCCGGAGTAAGAAGCTCTCCAAGTCTTTTTCTCTCTTTATAAATATCCCTGTCGTTACCTCGCGAGAAATAGATTCTCTCAAATGAGCAGCTACTTCTCTTTTGTGGTTCACGCACCATAGTGTGAGATATTGTACCATCTCTCTTTACAATAACCGCATATCCCGGATCTATTTCGGAGATATTTGTGTCATCCACTCCAAATGCAGTTCTTATTACAGAGGCTTCGGAGGCGGCAACGAACACCTCATCGTCGTAATAGAAGTAGGCTGGTCTTATGCCCCATGGATCACGCATAACAAATGCATCTCCATGCCCCGCAACTCCAGCTACAGCGTAACCACCGTCCCAATTTGAGCTGCTCTTGGCAAGCACACTTGCAATATCAAGGTTCTTCTCAATCATCAGAGAGATATCTGCCTTGGAGTAGCCTTGACCTCGGTATAATCGGTATTTATTCTCGATCTCTTCATCCAGATAGTACCCTGTCTTTTCAAGAAGGGTTACGGTATCGGAATAGTTTCTTGGGTGTTGTCCCTCATCTATAAGACTTTGAAATAACTCGTCAACATTAGTAAGGTTAAAGTTTGCTGCAAGAGCAAGATTACGAGATCGCCAATTACTTGCCCTTTTTAGAGGGTGGACCAGATCTATATTGTTCTTTCCAAAAGTTGCATACCTAAGGTGTCCCAGATATATCTCCGAGACAAAAGGGAGTGAGTGCTTTGCCCAGTCGCCCCCTTTAGAAGATAGATCAACATTGATTAAAGGTTCTCTAATTCTGTTAAATACATCCTGAATAGGGTCAGAATTGCAGGATCTCACACGATCCATATACTTAAAACCGGGAGGCATATCAAGTTTGACACCAACTACACCAGCCCCCTCCTGTCCTCTATTTCTCTGTTTCTCCATCAAAATATATAGCCGGTTAAGACCATACAAACAGGAGCCATATTTATTCTTATAATAATCTATTGGTTTTAAAAGTCGTATAAGCGCGATTCCGCACTCATGCTTTAAGATATCACCCATTTCCAAAAGCTGTTAAAGTGCAAAGTTAAGAAAAATGGCCGATTCTTGTTCAAACAGATAAATAAGCTATCTTTGCGCCCTTTTTAAACTAAAAAAATTAACTAAATGGAGAAGAAGATGGGTAATCCGGCAGCAGTAGGTCTGGCCGGATTTGGTTTGACAACGCTGTTATTGCAGATTCACAACATCGGTCTAATGGGACTGGGACCGGTTGTCGCGATGGGATTTATCTTTGGAGGGCTTGCGCAGATGATAGCAGGGTTTCAGGAGCAGAAGATGGGGAATAATTTCGGGTATTCGGCATTTGTCTCTTATGGCAGTTTCTGGATAGGTCTGGGATTGATATGGATTTTGAATTACTTTGACATTTACAAATCTTCAACTACAGACGTAGGTTTTTTTATGTTGGTCTGGACGCTGTTTACCCTAATTCTATTTATAGCTTCTCTTAGAGTACACAAGGCTATGGCTATAACTTTCGGACTTCTGCTGATTGGGTTCTCTCTACTGGTTGCAGGCCATTTTGGAAATCCAATATTCAATGTTATTGCAGGTTACGAATTGATTCCATGCGCATTAGGTGCCTGGTATATGATGGCTGCCATAATAATAAACGATCTTGCCGGAAAGGAGATAATACCCGTTGGTAAACCATTTATCAGGAAATAATTTTTAAAAAACTATATTTGTAAAAAATTGGAGAGTATGCAAAACCCTAAGGAGAGGAAACCGGAGTGGCTAAAGATTAAACTTGAGACATCGGGTGAGTACTCTCAAGTAGGGAGAATAATTAAAGAGCACTCTCTAAATACAATATGCAGCAGTGGAAAATGCCCTAACCAGAATGAGTGCTGGAATAGAGGGACAGCAACTTTTATGATTCTTGGGAGTGTATGTACCCGTTCATGTCTTTTTTGTGCGACAGAGACGGGTATTCCGCTTCCTCTCTCTCAATCGGAGCCCGGTATGCTTGCAAATTCGGTTAAACTCTTAAACCTTAAACACTGTGTCATTACCTCAGTAACAAGAGACGATCTTGAAGATGGAGGTGCACATCACTGGGCACAAGTTATTAAAGAGTGCCGTTTGCAAAACCCGGATACAACAATTGAGGTTCTAATTCCCGATTTTAATGCAAATGAGGCTCTTTTGGACATAATAACAGAGGCTAAACCTGATATTATTGCCCATAACATAGAAACAGTAAGGCGTATAACTCCAATTATCAGATCTAAGGCAGACTATCAAAGATCATTAAATGTTCTTAAGTATCTTTCGCATAGCGGTATTCTAACAAAGAGTGGCTTTATGGCGGGTCTCGGGGAGAGTCATCATGAGGTTACAGAGACCTTGAATGATCTCTTTGTTAACGGGTGCAAGGTTGTAACCATAGGCCAATATCTGAGACCTTCGGCAAATCATGCTCCTGTTGTTGAATATGTTAATCCCAAAATATTTGAAGAGTATAAGACTATTGCCTACTCAATCGGATTTTCTCATGTAGAGAGTGGACCTATGGTAAGATCTTCTTATATGGCTGATATGGCAATCAATAAATAACTCTCATGTTATGAATAGAATAGTTATTGAGAGACTTGGGCTTATAGATTATAAAGAGGCTTGGGATATTCAGAAAGCTCTTTTCAAGAGTATAATCGACTCAAAAAGCACAGAGAATATTGAAGATATGAGATTACTCCTTTTGGAGCATCCTCATGTTTACACTCTCGGTCTTAACGGAGAGAGAAAGAATATTCTTTTCACCGATGAGTTGCTTGCATCAATAGGGGCGAGTTTCTACCATATTGAGAGGGGAGGGGATATAACCTATCATGGTTTTGGACAGCTTATTGGATATCCGATACTTGATCTGGAGAGGCTGAATTTAGGTATAAAGGATTATATATCACTTCTGGAAGATGCCATAATTGATACAATTGCAGAGTATGGGGTTGTAGGAGAGAGAGTTGCTGGAAGTATTGGGGTCTGGCTTGAGAGTGAAACAGTAAGAGCACGCAAAATTTGTGCAATAGGGGTCAAGGTCTCAAGATTTGTCACTATGCACGGATTTGCACTTAATGTCTCTACAAATCTTGATTACTACAGACATATCAACCCATGCGGTTTTACCGACAGAGGCGTAACGTCACTGGAAAAAGAGTGTGGTTATACCCCCTCTCTTGATGAGGTGTCAGAGCGTTTTATCTCTCACTTTAACAGGCTATTCAAAACTATACCGGTATAGTGAGTAAGAGCACGGATTATATCTTTACAATACCTTTGCTCTTTCTCCCGTCAATATATATATATAGTGTCTCCGGAAAGCTCACTCCCCTTAGATATTCACTCTCATAAAAAGCCTCCTTTGAGTCAAGTAACTCTGAGTCGAAGAATCCGTCCCCCATATATGGATTGATTGTTAGGTAGCCTATCCCAAAAGAGGTTAGGTTTTGAAAAAAGTGTGTTCCCTGACTGGGTTCAACTCTGAAGTTCTTTAGCCCGCACTCTATAATTACTTTAGCTTCAGAAATATCCGGCCACTTTATTGGAATCCCAAGCCATGGATCACTAGAACCCCAACGACCGGGACCCACAAGGATATAGTTTCTCTTCTCATCCTTCATCCTTGAGTTTACTCTGTTAATCTCCTCTGCTATCTCCAATGTTCGGGAGCTGTCAAAATTGTCACCACGAACATATATAATATCTTTTATTCCCTCAATAGATCCCACTCCAAGGGCCTTTTCGGCATAGATTAGTGCGTCTGTTGTCTCTATCGTGTCCCATTCAAGCGATTTGCTCTCATTGCTGCTTGTTATTGGCCTTATCTGTAAGAGACTGAATATAAAATCCTCTCCCTTAGGAACGTCCATGTTTACAGCAAACTCTATCTCTACAGCCGAATGCATCTCTTTATGGCATATATGCAGTAAGTCACAAAGAATATCTGCTAAGGGCATTGTATCATATTTAAGAAGATGGGAGAAGGTGATAATCTTCCTACCCTCCTCCAGGTTACTGTCTACCACTCTCTGACTCTGCATATCCCATGTAGATGCAACAAAATTCATATTTCTGAAATGTTTGACCTTGTTAATTTCAAATTTCTTAAGGTTAATTGAATCATTTACAGAGGTTTTGAACTCTTCCGGTTTCAGATCAAGAGCGAACATCTCGTTCTGAGTCTCTTTGAGTGCAAGCTGAGGTGTCGAAAGTTGTAGTATATGTCTTGGGTGCTTAGGTGAAAAACGTAAAGTTTTACCCCCCTCAACAACAAGTTTACCCAGTCCGAAAGCAATATTAACGATACCCTCTTCCGGTAGCTCTGAACCTATAGGATAGTAGTTAACAGACCTGGCAACGCCTGATATTGTCGGGAAAAAGTATCCACTATCTTCTGTGCCGACTAAATCCTGAAGAACAACAGCCATCTTCTCTTCGCTCAGTAAATTTGATGTTGCCAGCAGATATGCCCTGCTGGATGAGAAGTAGATGGAGGCATACACACTCTTGATAGCTTTGCCAAGCAGCCTCAACATCTGATCCTGATTTGTTGTATATGGGACCATATAAGTAGAGTATATTCCTGCAAATGGCTGATAATGCGAGTCTTCAAGTTTAGAGCTGGATCTAACAGCAAGAGGTCCAGTAGCATTTGAGATATAAACTCTCAAATCTGAGACCAGAGATTCCGGAAGGCGTGAACTGACAAACTCCGATAGAATCTCATCATCGGAGATCTCTGAGTTTATAACATACTGCAATCCGTTTATTTTGATAAATTCATCAAAAAAGTCAGTTGCAATAACAACTGTCCTGGGAATCATCACCTTAACACCATCATACTTTTTTAGAAGATTGTATTTTTGTAACATATTGTTAACAAATGCAATCCCTCTGGCTTTTCCACCTAGGGAGCCCTCTCCAAGCCTTGCAAACCATATAAAGCTGTTATAGGAGCTCTTCTCAAATCTTGCCACAACTCCATGTCCCAAAACAATACGGTACTCCTTTATTGCAGCAACTATATACTCTCTTAGTTTATCAATAGTGTCGAAGTGGCTTTGATGAGCCGCCTTTATCTTTGCTGCGAGAGAGAAGAGTCCTCTTGAGAACATCCATTTGGAAAGTCTGTTTTTAGAGCCGTGATATATCAGAACCTCTTCCGGTATTTCTGTAACAAGGGACTGAAGATCACGCAGATCTTTTGCTCGACCAATAATCTCTCCTGTATTTAGATCCCGGAATATAAAGTCTCCGAAGGCAAACTCCTCACTTATATATTCGCTGAGTTGAATAAGTAGTGTCTTTGAGTACTTCTCAAGGAATCCTACACCAAGCCCTTTTGCCACCTCTCTCATGCTCTCCTGTGAGGATTGAAGAAGAAAGGGCATATGTGGATCATCGCTCTTGATTAACCTGCAAAGATCAATACCTGCATCGAGCTTCTCACTACTTGGGGGATCACTCTTATTTATAACAAATGCGACATCAGATATAACTCCGAGAAGGTTCTCCTTGTATTTTTCATAGAGGTAGACTGCCTCAGTATAGTTTGTTGCCAGGAGGATTTTAGGTCTTGCTCTCTTCCTGAGTTTCTGTTGCTGCTCGTTAAGAGCCTCTTTTAGAAATTCATGACTCTGTTGCAAGACAAGCTTGTAGATGGCCGGGAGATATGTTGAGTAGTATCTTATTGAATCTTCTACAAGAAGTATTGATTGAACTCCCGATTGCAGTATGTCATCATCTGCATTCATTCTGTCTTCGAAGAGTTTGATGATTGCAAGAATAAGATCGGCATTGCCATGCCAGCTAAATATGTGGTCTATTGCAGATAGATCTGCCTCCGCGATTTTTTTGTAGAGCTCTTTGGAAAAATGGGTAAGAAGGACAAACGGTATTCCATCTCGCTCCTCTTTTATCTGCCGGGAGAAGCGGAATACATCCATGTCACCTATGTTGAACATGCTTATAATGAGATCAAAATCTCCATTCTCCCCACAGGTTAGCAGTCGCATAGCCTCTGCCGAGGAGTTTACCCATGTAAATGTAGGGGGATTGCTTAGATTCAGATCTACATACTCTTTGTAAATCTGAACTTCAATTCTTCCATCCTCTTCCAGAGTGTAGGCATCATAGCTGCTGCAGATCATTAGAACCTTTCGGATTCTTCTCTGCATCAAGCTTTTGTAGTTAATACGGGACATAGTAGCCAATAAGCCTCTTTTTTTAATTATAGTTGTAGAATCCGGTACCGGTTTTACGGCCTAACTGGCCTGAGCGGACCATCTTTTTAAGTAGTGGATGAGGTCTGTATTTATCCTCACCAAACTCGCTGTGAAGAACCTCCATAATTGCCAGACATACATCAAGACCTATAAGATCTCCAAGGGCCAGAGGTCCCATTGGATGATTTGCACCCATCTTCATAGCCTCATCAATCTCCTCTTTTGATGCTACTCCATCTGCATATATTCCGACTGCCTCATTTACAAGAGGTATAAGAATTCTGTTTACAACAAAACCGGGGGCCTCATTTACACTCACCGGCACTTTTCCTATCTTTAATGCTAGATCAAAAACAAACTGATGAACATCAGGCTGTGTGAGCTGACCCTTGATGATCTCTACAAGCTTCATTACCGGTGCCGGGTTGAAAAAGTGCATACCGATGAATCTACCCGCCCTTTTGGTAGAGGCTGCAATCTCTGTAATAGATAGTGAGGAGGTGTTTGAGGCAAAGATTGTCTCCGGTTTGCAAATTGTATCGAGTGTGCCGAACACCATCTTCTTAATAGAGATATCCTCTACTATAGCCTCTATAACCAGATCGGAATCTGCACAATCGTTATAGGAGAGTGTCCCCTTTATTTTGGATAGTATCTGCTCTTTAACACCCTTCTCTATCTTCCCTTTCTCCTCAAGTTTAGTCAGGTTTTTTGTGATATTTCTCTCTCCCCACTCAAGCTCCTCTGTTGATATCCCCTTCATAACTACATCTATTCCGGCTTGGGCAAATGCCTGTACTATTCCACTGCCCATTGTTCCTGTTCCGATTACACAAATTTTCATAGTTCACTCTTTTTTTGTTAGTAAATTATAGGATAAGTTCTCTTATTTGTTGTTGAATACCGGTTTTCTCTTCTCTGTAAATGCGCTCATTCCCTCTTTCTGATCCTCTGTAGAGAAGCAGAGCCCAAACAGATTGTTCTCAAACTCAATTGCACAGGAACTCTCCATTTCGTATGATCTATTGATTGCCTCTTTTGAGAATTTTACCGCTTTAGGAGCATTCATCGCAATCTTTTTTGCTATACCGATTGCGCTCTCCATAAGTAACTCAGGAGTTGTTACCGAGTTTACGAGCCCTACTCTCAGTGCTTCGTTGGCATCAATAACCCTCCCTGTATATATCATCTCTTTTGCCATACCTATACCTACTGTTCTTGGTAATCTTACACATCCGGAGAATCCGGGGGTAATTCCGAGTGTAACCTCAGGTTGTCCGAATTTTGCCTTTTCGGATGCAACTCTTATGTCACAAGCGAGAGCAAGTTCACAACCACCTCCTAAGGCAAACCCGTTAACAGCAGCTATTACAGGTTTGGAAAGTGTCTCAATTTTCCTGAACAGCATAGCACCTTTCCGTCCAAACTCTCGTCCCTCAATGCTATTCATCCTTGCCATCTCTTCTATATCTGCACCTGCAACAAATGATCTTCCCGCTCCAGTTATTATAACGACTGAGATTGTATCGTCACTGCTGATACTCTCCATCAGAAGTTCAAGTTCGTCAATTATTGCGGTATTGAGTGCATTTAAAGAACCGGGATTGTTAATTGTTACTGTACACACTCTATCCTCGGTATTACAAAGAACCATTTTGTTATCCATACTCCTAACTTTTTTTGAAAGTATAAATATAGCACTATTTTTTTTAAAAGCTTGTGACATAAGTTGACAAAATAGGGGTGTACTTTTGTAGAAGATTAATAATAAAAACTATTATGGAAACAATCAACTACTCAGCTACTTTTCTAAATATGAACATTGAATATCTGAAAAACAGTTATGAAGATTCAGACTATATGTCAAATTTTGATGAAATCAGTGATTATACCGGTGATATGTGCGTTGATCCCAGATTTGTTGTAAATTTTTGAATAAACCTTCGGGAAATCATATGTTATCACTATTTTTGAACAAAAAGAGATATGGGTAAGAGTGCAATTATTGTCGGAGCCAGTTCAGGAATAGGAAGAGCTCTTGCAGAGCTGCTTGCAGAGCAGGGGTACAGAGTTGGAATAACCGGTAGGAGAGAGAGTCTGCTGGACCAGATTAAGAGCCAATCTCCGGAGTCGTTTTTTGTTAAAACGTTTGATATTGACAACTATTTAGAGATTCAAGAGCATCTTAATCAGCTTGCTTTTGAACTTGGAGGTGTAGATCTCTTTATCTTAAGTTCCGGCACAGGGAAGAGAAATCCCGATCTTCAACTCTCTTACGAAGAGCAGACTTTCAAAACCAATATAAACGGATTTACTGCAGCAATTAATTGGGCATATAAATATTTTGAAGAGAGAGGGGGGGGCTCTATTGCTGCAATATCATCAGTTGCAGGGACAAGAGGGTTTGGGATGTCTCCATCATACTCTGCATCTAAATCTTACCAAATGACCTATCTTGAGGCCCTTAGACAAAAGTCTTTAACGGCAAAGAACAAAATCTTTGTGACAGATATTCGTCCGGGTTTTGTTGACACTGCAATGGGAACAGGAGAGGGGGCTTTCTGGATTGCACCTGTTTCTAAAAGTGCTCGTCAAATTATGAGAGCAGTAAACAGAAAAAAGGGTGTTGCTTATGTTACTCGAAGATGGTTTTTTGTAGCCCTTTTTTTACGCCTTATCCCAAGTGTAATCTTTGAGAGGGTCAAACTTTGATAAGGTTGCTGTTTTTTATTAAGTTTGTATAAAACCCTGAGTTATGGAGAATTTTATTTCAAGGATCTCTTTATGTATAGAGAGAGGGAAAATTAATCTTGAAACCCCTTATCCTCCGGATCTTAAAGGAGAGCCCGGAGCAGACGAGCTTACAAGAGAGGCGCTTTTATCAGGTGTCTCTGCCGGCGATATACTTACAAAAGCCATGATTCCCGCTATGGGTGTTGTCGGGGAGCTTTTTAGAGAGAAGAAGCTCTTTGTCCCTCAGGTTCTTATGTCAGCTAAGGCTATGAATCTCGCGATGAAACATCTTAAACCATACTTTATGTCAGGAGAGCTTACCCAAAGAGGTGTCTTTATAATAGGAACAGTTTCGGGTGATCTTCATGATATTGGAAAAAATCTCGTCTCTATGATGATTGAGGGTTCGGGTTGGAGGGTTATTGATCTTGGCGTGGATGTTAAATCTGAGACCTTTATTGAGGCTGCAAAGAAGAATCCCGGATCAATCCTCGGTATGTCGGCTTTACTGACAACTACAATGGAGTCAATGGAGAGATCGGTTAAGGATATAAGGAGTGTAATCCCTAATCAGAAGATTATTGTTGGAGGAGCTCCTCTTAACAGCAGTTTTGCAGATAGAATAGGAGCAGATTTCTATGCTCAAAATCCTCAGACAGCAGTTGAGTATCTCTCAATGTGCCAATAATAGACAATAACAGATGGTTAATTTTCAGAAATATTCAATATTCCTATCTGATATTAAGTTATCTGCTAATGATTTTTTCTCAGAGACAGGCTCCGGTTTTGAGGATGAGCTTGAATCTGTAATCTCTGCTTTCGCATCTGCAGAGGCCCAATATGGAGTTATCTACTTAACTCCGCAAGAGGCATCTGTTTTTAACATGGGAAAAAAAATCTCTGCAATTTTCAAAAAAGCAGAGCATGTTGCAATATTTGTCACCACTCTCGGACGGGATTATATCTCTGTTTGTCAAAGGTATAGAGGAGATCCTCTCTACTATTATCTGGCCGATATTATTGCATCTGCATTAATTGAGAGGTGTGCAGATCTTGCACATAAAAAAATATCCCTATATGCAAACTCTATTGGACTAAAGTGCTCAAACAGATATAGTCCCGGTTACTGTGGTTGGTCAACAAGTGAACAAAAGATACTCTTTTCGCTGCTCCCTCCACATCCGTGTGGAATAAAACTCACTGAGTCATCACTAATGGATCCTGTAAAATCTATCAGCGCTGCTGTTGCCCTGGGAGAGAAGATTCGATATCATAACCACGATTGCAGTAGCTGTAATGATGAGAATTGTCTTTACAAAAAAAAACAGATATTATGAATATGACACCTAGAGAGAGAGTTATAACGGCTATGTCCCTTCGTAAACCGGATAGGGTTCCGTTAATGTGTCAGTTTAGCATTGGCGCAATGATGCAGCATCTAAAGCCATCTCCATCGGAGTTTTGGTATGATGGAAGATTGTTTGCCATAGGTATTACAGAGCTTTGTGAGAGATTCTCTTTTGATGGAATTCTCGTAAGTCTCCATGGCCATTCACCCGTATGGAGAGATAGTATTAAGTCGGTAAAAAACATAGAAGAGGGAAAGCAGTTGTTGGTTTTTGAGGATAGAACCGAGATTCACTCATGGGATGATCTCCCTTTGGTTAAGTATAATATTAAGAGTAAAAAACCTGATATAGAAACCATTGATATTGATAAGGATATCCCTGATATAATTGACTATATTCCCGTTTCACAGGATCTCTACTTTAAGATAGATCCGGATTGCCGGTTTGGAATATTTGATTATATCTATGAGCTTACAGGAGACAGATACTCAATTCATGGAGAGATAACTTCACCTTTTGACTATCTTTTAGATCTACTCGGATATGAGGAGGGGCTTGTATCGCTGATAATGAATCCTGATAAGTGTAGATTAATTCTGGAGAAGTTTACAAAGGGTATATCGCACCTGACAAAAGAGATGTGCAGTTATAATATCGATGCTGTAAAGATATCTTCGCCATTTGCAGGGATGGGTTTTATATCTCCTGAGCACTACTCTCAGTTTGTCCTTCCATACGAAAAGGAGTTAATAAGAGTAATTAAGGAGAGTGGTAAGTTTGTCTATATCCATACATGCGGACATATTGACGACCGCCTGGAGTTAATGATGGATTCCGGCGCATCCGGCCTTGAGTGTCTCGACCCGCCTCCTGTTGGTAATGTAGATTTGGCCAACGCCTTTGACAGAATAGGGTCAAATATGTTTATAAAAGGGAATATCGACTCAGTTAACACTCTACTCTATGCAGATGACAATAGGGCACGAGAAGATATTTTAGAGATAATAGATATTGGTAAAAAAGGCAATGGATTTATTCTTAGCACGGCTTGCTCGATAGCTCCGAAAGTCTCCTCTGACAGGCTAGAGATGCTTGGTGAGATTGTAAAAAGTGTGGGCAGCTATTAAAGCTGCCCACAGATATTTAGCTATCAAAAGTTGGAGCTCTATTTACCGCCAATCAGTGATAAACTCCTTTTAATAAAGGCACTCAACTCCTCTCCTTTAAGCATTCCGTTGGATAAAAGCGCAAGATCACACACCTGTCTGATAAGCTCGTTCTCCTTACCGAATGAGGACAATAGGCTTTTTCTCTCCTCTTTAACAGAGTTTATCTCTCTCTCCAACTCTTCCATCTTGTCTCTCTCTACAACTTCGATCTCATCAGCTTTTTTACCTGAAGTTCTCTTTTTAATCTCTTCGAGTTGGCTTACAGGCTCCTTAACCTTACTTGAAAGTTCGGAGATCTTCTCTCCAAGTCTGCTCTCCTTCTCGTTAAGCACTTTGACAATGAGCGGATGATTGTTATTTACTATAACATTGTATGATTCCGGCAGTGATCCGTAGAAATTCATTCCGCCTCCAAGAGCAGACATCTCCCTGTATCTTCTCATAAATTCTGACTGAGTGATAAGAACAGCGCTCTCATCTTCTCCCAGATTCTCTAAAGAGAGAGAGTAATGAGCTCCTGTTGGCAGTACGGCCTCAAAAGCCTCCCTTATGTCGTCAAGTTCATCGGAGGAGAGCTCCGGTTTTGAGATCTCATCCTTTTTTATAAGATTGTCTATATGGTCAGAATCAACCCTTGCAAAAGAGGTCTCTTTAAATTTGGTTTCCAAATGGTTGACATAATGAGAGTCTAACTGACAATCAAACAAAAGTACATCATATCCTCTGTTTTTTGCTCGCTCAATATGTGAGTATTGCTCCTGTTTATCAGTTGAATAGAGATATATAACCCTTTTATTTTTGTCGGTCTGATTACCCTCTGTAAGCTTACGGTACTCTTCAAAACTAAAGTATTTATTGTCGCAGTTCTTAAGAAGGGCAAACTTCTCTGCTCTCTCGCTGAACTTTTCATCTGACAACATTCCGTACTCTATAAAGAGTTTAAGATTATCCCACTTCTCCTCAAGCTTCTCACGCTCATTTTTAAACAGATCTTCCAATCTGTCGGAGACCTTCTTTGTAATATGGTTAGAGATCTTCTTAACATTGGAATCAGACTGAAGATAACTTCTCGATACATTTAGAGGAATATCCGGAGAGTCAATAACGCCATGTAAAAGAGTAAGAAAATCGGGGACGATACTCTCTACAGAATCAGTTACAAACACTTGATTGCAATATAGTTGTATCTTGTTTCTTGACACCTCAACCTTCTCTTTAATCTTTGGAAAGTATAGAATTCCGGTTAGCGTAAACGGATAATCTACGTTTAAATGGATGTAAAAGAGAGGATCTTCCTGAGCAGGATATAGTTTTCTGTAGAACTCCATATAATCCTCCTCCTTCAGCTCAGATGGCTTTCTTGTCCATAGGGGCTGTGTTTCGTTAATCACACGATCTCTCTCGGTCTCTATCTCTTTACCCTCTTTCCACTCTTTCTCCTTACCGAAAACTATCTCAACAGGAAGAAATTTGCAGTACTTATTGAGAAGATGATCGATTTTTGACTCCTCTGCATACTCTTTTGACTCGTCGTCAAGGTATAATGTTATATCTGTACCTCTTGTTTTTCTCTTCCCTTTTGTTATCTGATACTCAGGATTGCCTTCACAGCTCCATTTAACCGGAGTTGACTCCTCTCTCCAGGATAGAGTATCAATCTCTACTCTCTTGGATACCATAAAAGAGGAGTAGAAACCAAGACCGAAATGTCCGATAATATTGTTCAGCTGATCCTTATATTTATCAAGAAACTCCCCTGCACTTGAGAAGGCTATCTGGTTTATATATTTCTGAACCTCCTCCTCTGTCATCCCGATTCCATTATCACTGATTGTGATTGTACCCTTTTTTGTGTCTGAAGAGACAGTTATTTTCAACTCTCCAAGCTCCCCCTTTAATTCACCGCTTGATGCAAGTGCTTTAAGTTTCTGAGTTGCATCAACAGAATTTGAGATAAGCTCTCTTAAAAAGATTTCGTGATCGGAGTAGAGAAATTTCTTAATAATTGGAAAGATATTCTCAGTAGTCACACCAATTGTTCCTTTTTGCATAATAATATTATTTTAATATTTATGCATAGCCAAGGTCAAAAGATGTACCAAAGCATGGTTATGACAGTAAATATGACAAATAGACAGATTTATTTACACACCATAATGTCAAGAATCATATTGTCTGTATTCTGCATTCCTACAGAGCCTATCGATCCAAGATTACGTATTGTTTTTTCTATATCCTTTTCAATTATTCCGTCATTATCCGAGATACAAATATTGTCAAGTGCAAGTATTGAGGATTGAACAGCAGAAGAGACTCCGGATGCCACCTTAAGTGCACATCCAACTTTTGCACCGTCGCAAACCATTCCGGTAATATTGCCTATCATATTCTTTATAGAGTAACAGATTTGATCGTAGCTTCCGCCTCTTAGATAGACTATTCCGCATGATGCCCCCGTTGATGCAATAACACAACCGCAAAGTGCACTCAATTTTCCAAGGTATCCCTTTATGTGAATTGCAATTAAGTGGCTTAAAACCAAAGCTCTTGCAAGCTCCTCTTTTGTAGATCCAAGCCTCTCGGCTGCAGCAATTACAGGCAAAGTAACGGTAATGCCTTGATTACCACTACCGGAGTTACTCATAGCCGGAAGTGTACACCCGGCCATTCTTGCATCAGAAGCAGCTGCGGTAATCGACATTGAATGGGTAAGAAGTCCATCTCCGAAGGTTCCGCTATGAATTGTATTGCGGATAGTTTTGCCTACTTTCAATCCGTAATTATTCTCAAGACCCTCCTTCGCTAAGGCTTTATTGAGAGTTACAGAGTCCAGGATAAAGAGAATATCTTCTAATGGAACCTCTCTTGAAAATTGGTTTATTGTTTTTACATCCAGCTTATAATCAAGAATATCCTTTGTGGTTGACTCCTCTCTCTGAGAATCAGTTTTAGTCAACAGAGGACGTGATAAATTCACACCATCCCTCTCTGTTAATGTAATATTGTCGTGATTATCTTCGATCTTAACTCTGGAGTATGACTCTCCTGAGAAGCATTTGGCCGAGATATATAGCTTTTTCTTACTTTTGGAGAGAGAGATTGAGACCTGCTTGTTATTAAGCATACTCTTTGCTTTGTCAACAGATTCATTATTAAGGTCTTTAAGAACTTCAAGCATATAGGTTGAGTTCCCGCAAGTATAACCCAATGCTGCTGCAATATGCAACCCAACCATTCCTGTACCCGGAACACCTACTCCCATTCCGTTCTTTAGAATATTGGCACTGACGCTAACCTCTATTCTATCAATATCTTTTCCTGTCTCTTTTAATACTTCACAGGCACGTGCTACTGCAAGTGAAACAGCAATCGGCTCAGTACAGCCTAAGGCAGGCTTAACCTCTCTCTTAATGAGCTCAAGGAGCTCCAGTTCTCTTTTGCGGGTCATTGTTTACTTTTATAAAAGTTGATAATTGTATCAATAATTGACTCTATCTGATTATCGTCCCTGAGTGTTTCAATAGGGAAGCCAAGTATGACACTTTTATACTCTCCACTAAATGCAACTCCGGCAGATATGTTGCTGTCGCTGTAACGGAAAATTGTCCAGGCACCCTTACCTACAGGCTCAATACCGTCAGGAGACTCTGCTGAGTAAACCCTGCTGTTTGGTGTGTTAAAAAATGAGTACTGACCTTTGAAATTGTATGGACTCTGAGCAGGTTTTACCTCTGCAGTTTTGCTGGCAGAGTTTGTTCTCCATTGATATTTTAGAACACTTTTTGCAAAATCCCTGGTTATACTGCAAGAATCTATGTTGTCCCATAAATCGGTAGCTATATGTGCTCCGGAGACTAAGATATTACCTCCAGCAGCTGCGTAATCGGATAGAAATTTTTGAAGATGATGGGGAAAGGTCTCAAATCTACCGCCATTTACACCTCTGCCAATTTTAGTTTTAATCTGTTTCCCAAGTATAACATCTGTAATACTATATTGAGAAATGTCAACAATGTTGCTTATCAGAGCATCTCTGCTGATGGATACAAAAGAGTATCCGGCTTTTGCAAATGCCTTACCATGAACGTAAGGGTAATCAAAGGAGTTTCCGGCGATAACCTTTGTCTCGTAATCTGAATAGGAGGCACCAAAGCCGGGAGAGTCATCATCCATCCATGGGATCTCTCTACGAAACTCATATTGGCTTCCAATATATGATATGTCATTAATATACGGTACTCCATTATCTTTATAATCACTGAAACCGGCAATGGTTGTATCCTTTGAAGCAAATGACAAAGGGGCCGAAACTCGATCAAATCCGTTTATAATTAACACTTTGCCCTTTTCATATGGAGCCTTGTGTGCCGATAATATCTCAGAAGGGAAGCTCTCTCCACCTTTATTCACGGCAGTAATCTTAAAGCTGTATATTTTACCCCTTTCAAGTTTAAGGGAGTATTCTCCTCTCTCAACCAGAGTTCCATTATCAAATCCATTTCCGTCAATTCGGGCGTATACTACATACTGATCAGGAGTTGCGGTTGGCTCCAACGGATCTGCCACAGCAGACCAAGAGAGGTTAAGGGTATCACCTCTTAGTGAACTAAAGAGTCTGTTCACAGGAAGGGGCATTACTGTATATGGCAATCCGGTTTGCTGGCTTAAATATCTGAGCATACCTTTATATATAGAGCGACTGACGTTGAACCTGAAATCGGGATCCAGCCCATATCTCATATCTGCAAAGTTTTGATGGGAGAGGAGCTCAAGAAGCATTGCAGGAACCACAGGTGATCTTGATTCAGAATATGATCTATCCCATAAACCTCTCCTTTGCCAAATTGGCTCGTAAAGAGTTCTAATATCATTTACTATCTCTGTCTGAATAATATCTGTTAAGTATCTGGCATTAATACGTGGAGATCCGTCAGGATATCTGTCTGATTCGTTGGAAAAGCGGGTATAGATTCCAAGGGTGCCGATTATTGAGTCATTAAGAGTAGTCCCTGCATCTGTATGAAATGCAAGAGCAAGGTCTACAGGTATATTGTATCCCTTAACATCCGGGTTTTTAACGGAACCACCTGTAATAACATTAACCCAACGACCTCTCGACATATAGTCGTCGTTGTAATCGTTTGCATTCTTGTTTGGGGAGTAGATGGTGTCACTAAACCCTGCCCACTGAAGCCAATAGCGTGCACCCTCTGTAAAGCGAGGATAGTTGCTTATTTCCGGAGATGCAATATAAGCAGGTTCTATAAGCTTAACGGGTTCGGTTGATGAACTCTTTCTGTTTAGTTCAAATCCGCTTTCTGCCGGTTGGCGTGCAATATTTCCAAACCCACCTCCAAATTTTACTGCATCTGCTGATACGATCTCTCCTCTCTTTCCTGTTAAATTTGATATTGAAAGATGATTCCCTGAATCTCTCCCCTTATTAAACCGGAAAGTTCCCAAATATATCCAGGTTGAACCTCCCATCTTTTGGTTTACTGTAAATTTAGTCTCTCCGCCTGCATGTGAAACAATATATTGTGCACTCTCTGTACTGTTTGGAAATGACTGGTATGATACATAAACAGCGTAATCTCCGCTCTCTGGAATTTCCGGGTTCCACTTTATAAAACTTTCGACCCCTTTTTTAATGCTTTCACAAACTCGAGCTGTACCCAACACAAATGGATTCTCTCCTGTAAGGTATTGAATTTTAGGATTAGAAAAGCCTGGAGCTCCCGATGTCATCCAACTCTTCTCACCGCTGAACTCCGAGTAACCTGTCATACTAATGTCGTTATCGACAATTACTTCGTTTATTTGTGTATCCCTCTCTCTTGGGAGAAGTACGTTTGCGCCGGCACTCTCCAACATAGGGACCAAATATGGGAGTATGTATGATTGAGTATACAGATCCTCTACTGTCTGAAATATTCTGGCTCTCTGCCACTCCCATCTGAGAAGCTTCTGTTCGTAATAGTAGCCGTGACTCTGCCATAGTGCAAGATGCCTACCCTGTAACCCCTCTGATACACTATAAGCTTTGGAGTTGTTAGTAACTAAAACATCTGCTCTCTCAATCTCTCTCTTGGCTACCCTTACTGCTTTTCTGCTGACAGAGGATGAGTTATTGCCATATATAGGAGGTATAAGCTCTTCAAGATAAGAGTTGTTTGTTATTATAGAGATACCGAAAGATGAGAATTCATGAGGAATATTAACTCTTATAAGATCTCTTATATGATTTAGACTCTCCTCTCTTATCGGATAGTCAGATAGGGGAGAGTTAAAGAAAATATTGAGGTTTTTCCCGGAAATGGTCACGGAATCGACTCTTATTTTACCGGTTACAAAGGCTTTTTGTTTTAAATATGACTGAATTGTATCAGCAATATGAAGGAATATATCTCTATCCTGCTTTTGAGAGTATGCATTAGTGACAATAACCATTAACCCTATTGTTATTAACAGAGCAATCCTGTTTTTCATATATTATAGATTTGTCGCAAAAATAGTCAAAAAAACCCAACGGATTAATGGGTTTTCCTATAAAAACTTAACTTTGCAGAGAACAATCCACAACAATTCTTTTAAATGAGAGAAAAATTAAATTTGGCAAACTTGCCTACTAGAATCTTTAAAGCAGAATCTATTTCGGACTCACTTGGTGTTAATATCTATATTAAGAGAGATGACCAGACAGGCAGCGAGATATCCGGCAATAAGATTCGGAAGTTGGAATATTCTTTAAAACAGGCACTTGACATGGGTGCAACTACTGTTATTACTACAGGCGGTATTCAGTCAAATCACTGCAGGGCAACAACAGCTGCTGCAACAATGCTTGGACTTAAAGTTGTTCTGTTGTTGAGAATCTCTGAGGAGCCTGTTATAGAGGGCAATTTCTTTCTCAATAAACTGTTCGGAGCAGAGATTGTCTATTGTAATCCACAGGAGTACAGAGAATCAAGAGGGGAGATCATGTTGAGAATTGCAAGTGAGAAGAGTTCGATGGGAGAGAGTTGTTATATAATTCCTGAAGGAGCCTCAAACGGGATTGGAGCACTGGGTTATTTCTCGGCTATGGAGGAGATAATGCGTCAGGAGAGTGAGATGAATACTGTTTTTGATACAATAGTTGTTGCTGTAGGCTCAGGTGGAACATATTCCGGCCTCTGTTTAGCAAATAAGTTCTTTAATCTCAATAAAAGAGTTGTTGGATTTGCTGTATGTGATACTAGCGAATACTTTACAGATAGGATAGATCTTATCAACCGGGAGGCACTTCCTCTTCTTGGGAAAGAGATTGATATCTCAATAAGTGATATTGAGATAAATGATAAGTATACAGGGATAGGATATGCATTGAGCAGTGATGAGGAGCTGGAGTTTATAAAAAAAATTGCAGTTACAGAGGCTCTTGTTTTAGATCCTGTTTACACTGCAAAAGCTATGTACGGACTTTATAATGAGATAAAATCCGACAATTTTAAATCGTCGGATAATATTCTCTTTATACACACTGGTGGTCTTTTTGGACTGTTTCCTAAGCAGAGTCAGTTCCGTTTTTAATATAATTATCTTAATCCTCTTTCATATAGGGATAGAAGATATCAACAGCAGGGATAAATGTCTCTTTAATTGTTCGAGGACTTACCCATCTTATAAGATTAAAACTTCCTCCTGCTTTATCATTTGTTCCTGAACCTCTTGAACCGCCAAAAGGCTGTTTGCCTACAACTGCACCGGTAGGCTTATCATTAATATAGAAGTTTCCTGCGGCATATCTAAGTCTATTGCACATACTTGCAACAGCAACTCTGTCACCGCCGAATACCGCTCCGGTAAGTCCGTATGGAGATGTATTATCACAAAGATCAAGAGTCTCTTCCAGCCTGGAATCTTCATATATATAGGCAGTTAAAACGGGTCCGAATATCTCCTCCTCCATAGTTTTGAAATGTGGGTTTGAAGTGAGAATAAAGGTTGGAGAGATAAAGTACCCGACAGACTTATCGTATGTTCCACCAAAGAGAATCTCTGCCTCGTTGGACTCTTTTGCAAACTCTATATATGAGACGATATTATCAAATGAGCTCTCATCAATAACTGCATTTATGAAATTTGAGTGGTCACAAACATCTCCCATCTTTGCTACTTTAGATATTTTCACCATCTCCTCAATAATAGGACCCCTAAGTGATTCTGGAATATACATTCTTGATGCTGCAGAGCATTTTTGTCCTTGATATTCAAAAGCACCGCTATAAGCTGCAGTTGCTACCTCCATTGGGTTTGCAGATGGATGAACAAATATAAAATCCTTTCCCCCTGTCTCTCCAACCAATCTAGGATATGACTTATAATCTTCAAGTCTCTCTCCCACAGAGTTCCATAGAGAGTTGAAAGTTGAGTTAGAGCCGGTAAAATGGATACCTGCCAAATCTTTTGATGCCATCACATGTTTGCCGATAAGAGCACCACTGCCAGGGAGAAAATTTATAACTCCAGCAGGAACACCGGCCTCAATGAAGATCTTCATTAGATAGTAGTTGGATAGAATTGATGTTGTTGCAGGTTTCCATATTGTAGTGTTTCCCATCATTACCGGTGAGAGATTGAGATTTGAGGCAATAGATGTAAAATTAAACGGGCTTACAGCAAACACAAAGCCCTCAAGAGCCCTGTACTCCATCCTGTTAAGCTGATTAAATGATGATATTGGCTGATTTTTATAGATATCTGAGGCAAATGAGACGTTGAATCTCAGGAAATCAGCTGCTTCGCATATTGAATCGATCTCTGACTGATATATATTTTTACTCTGTCCCAGCATTGTTGCAGCATTTAAAACAGCACGATACTTTGTTGTAATCAGCTCTGCTATCTTTAACATTACAGATGCCCTGGTTGTCCAATTGAGATCTGACCATACTTTGTGAGCAGAGATTGCAGATTCAATAGCTGCCTTTATCTCCTGCTCTCCGGCTTTATGATAAATCGCAAGTGTATGTTTATGGTTATGAGGCATTACTACTTTAGCCGTATCCCCTGTAAAGTGCTCTTTACCTCCAATTATAAGAGGTATTTCAATCAATGTCTGGGACTGTCTTTTAAGCTCTTTATCAAGAGCCTCTCTCTCCGGGCTACCTTTTAGATACTCTTTTATTGGTTCGTTATTTGGTAGTTGAAAGTTGTAAATTGAATTATTC